>JACPDV010000508.1 GCA_016183835.1 Armatimonadota bacterium | reverse complement strand
CGCTCGCCCGAGCCGTAGCCGGCGGGCGTCTTCATGTCGGCGGGAACGACGTCGACGACCTCGACGACATGCTTACCCGGCTTGTCGAACACGATCGAAAACGTGCCGAAATTCGGGCCCAGCGTGTACTGCGTGGTCCACGAGCCGCAATGGGTCCAATAGTCGAACCCGTCCACTCGGAAACGGACCGCGCCGAGCCCGGGCTTCGTGGCAACCACGAGCTGCGGCCCGGGGTTGCTCAATTCATCGCCCGTCGCTCCGGCGTACAGGAAGACCCGGCCGGACCAGGCCGGCACGGGCAGCTTCTTGGTCTGCGTGACGTCAAGGAGCCGGCCGGAAGTGGACGCTTGCTCGAAACCGCCACTGTTGAGCACTTCGCGCGGCGGCTGAGAGTCGTCGAGCACCTTGAGTGACACGTCGTCGAACCAGACCGTGCCCGACTTGTAGCGGAAAAGCACGTTGTAGGTGAGGCTCTTGACCGGCTTCTCGGGCCTGACCGTCACGGTGGCCTGCTGCCAGTCGTGCGTGCCGCAGGCGAAGGGAGCCACTTGGCCGTGCAGATTCGTGCCGTCGCGATAGGCGATGTCGAGGTACACGGCGTAGTTGCCGTCCGACACGCCGGAGACGTTCTGGGCCTTGCTCCAGCCGCTAACCACGATCGGCACGGGCTTGTCTTGATTCAGTTCCACGACCTGCGTGAGCCCGCTCTCGCCGCTGGCCTGGGGATTGTGGCAACGCACGCCGCGGGAGCCGCCGTGCTTCTCGGCGGTGTCGGCGACGGTGCCCCAACCTCGCAGCCAGCCATCGTCGAGCGTCTCCATGTCGCCGTTGATCAGGGGCGGTGCGGCGATGCACCAGGCCGCGGCCTTCCCGCCTGCCCAGCTCACGTTGGCCGTCACGCGGGTCCAGTCGGCGAGCGCGGCGATGCCGTCGGGGCGGTTGAAGCGCAGCCGCTTGGGCCCGGTGCTGCGGGCCTCGGTACCGGCCAGCTCCAGCCACGCCTGCCCATCGGGCCCGGTGAGCGTGACCTGCGTCTCCGGCAGCTTGCCGCCGGGCGGCAAGAGCGTCACTTCCACGCCGTCCACGCCGGGCTCCGTGATCTGCCGTACCGTGGGGATCACCGCCAGCTCCGGCGCCACGTTGTCGACGATCAGGATGCCCGAGATCGCGTCCTTCGGCACCGCCAAGCGGACGATCCCGCGCTCCGGCAGATCGGGCGTGGCGCGGGTGATCCGCCCGTCGAGCCCCAGCACCCAGCAGGCCGCCGCGCGCAGCAGCGGCCGGATGTGGACCGTCACCGTGGCGCCATCCACCGCCTCCTCGTTCATCAGGGTGACGGCCATGACCCGGTTCGCGCCGTCGGTGCGGAGGAAACAGCGCGCTTGCACCTTCGGGTCCGACACGCTGACGCCCACGGTGTCGAGAAACCGCGCCGGCCAGTCGGTGAACTCGCGCATCTGCTCCCGGAGCTGCACCATCGGCTTGACCCTAGCATCGTAGCCGTGCAGGTCGAAGCGCTCCCCGGCGAGGAACACGCGCCGCGCCTTCTCCGGCTGCGTCCACTTCCAGGTGTGGTTGCTGAAGCCGTCCACCAGCAGCAAGTCGGGCAGCGTGTAGCGGACCACCTCGGGCTGCTGCGTCGCGCCGGACATGAGGTGGAACCCGACCCACGGCCGCTGCGCCGCCGAGCAGCCCTCGATGGCCGAGGAGTAGGCCGGCGTGACCTTCCGCCCGTCGCGAACCAGGCTCTCCATCACCTGTGCGCAGCCCTGGCCCCAGTGGTCTTGCCCATCGTGACCGTGCGCCGGGTTGTAGCAGCGGAACGGCCCGTTGCGGCCCATCACGTCCCAGTACATGCCGTCCGCACCGATCCGTTTGGCGTAGACGTCCACGCCCCAGTAGCGCATCCACTCGCGCCAGCCATCGCCTGCGAGGCACATCATGCGCTGCATGGCGACGTCGTGTTCCGTGGGCAGCCGTTCGCCGGGCCGCTCCATCAGCGCGTTCTTAGGGTAGAACTCGGGCGCGGGGATGCGGAACGCACCGCCCAGCTCCGCGCGCGTGCCGCCGCCCAGCCGCGTGGCGGTGGACAGCTCGGGGCACCAGCGGTCGTAGAGGAAGTAGAACATCACGTGGCCGCCGCGCTCATGGATCCGCTGCACGGCGATCTTCGTGTCCTGCTCGCCGCCGAGGTAGGGGTTGGGGATGGGCAGCGCGTACCCGCCCGGGCCGGGCTTGGCGTCGTCGCCGAGCCACAACCCGTCGATGTGCTCGCCCTGCACGTGGAGGTAGTCACAGCCCATCCACTCGGCCTGGCGGTAGATGTCGGTGAGCCGGTGGAAGGGGATGTTGTTCTGGCAGCCGGTCAGCACCCAGCCGTTGCAGTGGCGCAGCCAGTCGGGCACGTCGGGACCCGGCTGCCAGGAGGTGAGCCACGTGCGATAGCGGTCGGCGGAAGCGTGCCAGTCGCCGGAGTGGAGGAAGAGCACCATCGGCGCCGAGGTCCAGGTCTGCTCTGCGCCGATCACCACCTCGGGCGCCAGGCTGAGGTCGAAGCTGCGCGCTCCCGCCGGGAGCGCGGTCAGCCGGGTGCCGGTCCACGTCTTGTCTTCGCAGATCAGCCCCACCCCGCCCTTCTCGCCGGACAGATCGAGCCAGCCCATCACCCCGCGGCCGGGGAAGCCAACGTCACAGCCCGAGTGAATGGCGTGCGGCACAATCCGCGCGCACTGGTCGGGGTCCACCAGCACGAGCTGCTCGGGGTCGGAGAAAGTTTCTACGTCCTTGACGGTCGCGTCATGGCGCAAATCGGCAACCAGACGTCTCTGCTGGGCCCGGGCCACTTCGGCCTGATCCGCACCGGCGAGCCGCACGCCTGGCGCAGTGCGGGCGATGACCCCGCGCAGCTCGCTCTGCCGCACCTCCCAGCGGCATTCCACGTCGATCCGCTCGGGGAAGGTGTAGGCGGCGGTCAGCTTGCTCGGCGTGTCGGTGGTCAGCTTCGTCAGCTTCGCGCGGTCGAATCCGAGCGGCTCGAGGCTCCGCCCGTCTGCGGCCAGCCGCTCCAGGGCGAACACCGGCTGGCCCGCGCCGACCTGCGCCACCGTCTCGCCAGTGAGCAGGTTCTCGAGCCCGCAGAGCGCGCCGTTGCGCCGGTCGAACCAGGCGCGGAGGCCGGGCGACTGCAGCTTCACGCGCTCGGCCTCGGGCACCGTGCCGAGCTGCAGGCGAGTGGACCTGTCCAGCCGCGCGTCGTCGATGAGGAACTCGGTGGCCTCGCCGTCCTGGCTGATCCAGACGTTGTGATCCCCGGCTACGGTGCAGCGGAAGTCGCACACCGCCTCGAACCAGTCGGAGTCGGTGAAGCGCCAGACCGCCTCGAACGAGGTTCTGCCGATGGCCACCAGCACCGCCTTGCCGGCGGTCGGCCGGAGCCACAGGCGGAGCCGTACGCGGTCGCCCACCTCCAGCCGCCCGAGCCCGTGCGAGGTGCCCTCGTAGCGGTACATCACCTGCTGGTTGTCGGTCACCACGCGCAGCGCGCGCTGCCCCTGGTGCGGCTGCGGCACGGTCGCCAGCACGGTGGGCGTGCCGTAGGCCTGCCACGCACCGGGCTCCACGCGCTCGCAGTCGCCGTCGGCGAAAGGGACCTCGACGGCCAGGGCGGGCACAGCGAAAGGAAGGAGGAGGAGCAGACGGCGCATGGCGGGCTCCGGCGGCCGCCGTCAGTTCGCGTCGCCGGGCTCGTCCCCTTCGCCGCTGAGGTACCGCTTCACCGCCTCCGCGGCGGGCAGGTTCATCCCCGGAAGCGACGCCAGCTCCTCGATGCTCGCCTCTCGGATCGCGTCCGTGCTGCGGAAGTGGCTGAGGAGAAGCGTCCGCCGCCGCGGGCCGACGCCGGGAATCTCGTCGAGGATGGACTGCAGCGCGGTGTTCCGCCGGAGGCGGCGGTGGTAGGTGTTGGCGAAGCGGTGGGCCTCGTCGCGGAGCGAGCGGAGGAGGCGCAGCGCGGGGGTGCGCTCCTCGAACACCAACGGCTCGGCGCGGCCCGGGACGAAGACGTGCTCGTGCCGCTTGGCCAGCGCGGCGAGCGGGATCTGCTGC
>JACPDV010000083.1 GCA_016183835.1 Armatimonadota bacterium | reverse complement strand
GAGGAGATGCTCGCGGAAGACCTGCCAGCGGTTGACGGCGATCACCCGGCCGCCGTTGCCGAGCGGCTCGCAGGCCAGCCGGGCGGCCAGCACGGCGGCGCCGGGGCGCACCGCCACCTGGAGGCCGAGCACCTCGTTGCGCGCGCCGGCGAGGTGGATCGTGCGGCCGTCCCACACCGCGCCGGTGACGGGCTGATCGCCGGGCAGGACGAACTGACCGTCGTCCACGACCCAGACGCGGGCCGGCCCCGCGGCGGGCGCCGCCGCCGGCGTGCGGCGGCCGAAGCGATGCACGAACCACCCGGTGGCGCCGAGCACGAGGACGAGCAGCACGGCGCGGAGCTTGCGGAGCATCGGGTTGCGTGTCATCGGCCCATCCCACGGATTGGACGCCGCCGTCGGACGGGTCGTTTCGGCGTGGGTGGGCCCGGCCCTCTGTCAGCCGGCCGCCGGCGCCGCCGGCTTCTGGAGGATCCGCAGGGCCGGCACGAGCTGCTCGATCTCGCGCTCGAGCACGCCCAGCGCCGCGGACGCGTCGGCCAGCTCCTCGTCCTTGCCGGCCCGCTCCAGGACCAGCGCGGCGGCGTAGGCCGTGGGCGCGGAGAAGATCCCGATGGCGCCCTTGATGGTGTGCGCCGCGCGCTGCAGGGCCGCGGCGTCGCGCGTCGACACGGCGTCGCGCACCTCGGTCATGCGGTAGGGCAGGTCGCCCAGGAAGAGGTCCACCAGCTCGCAGATCAGTTGCTCGTCGCCGTCGAAGCGCTCCATCACGTCGTCGAGGTCGATCATTGGCACGCCCGCCGGGGGCGGCGCGGCCACCAGCTCGCCGCTCGACGGCTCCTCCGTGGCGGGGAACTCGGACAGCAGGCGGTCGATCTCCTCGTACAGCACCTGCGGCTGGATCGGTTTGGAGACATAACCGTCCATGCCGGCCTCGAGACACCGCTCGCGGTCGCCCTTCATCGCGTGGGCCGTCATGGCGACGATGGGCACGTGCCGGTCCACCTCCCGCGCGCGGATCTCGGCGGTGGCCTGGAAGCCGTTCATCTCCGGCATCTGCACGTCCATCAGGATGATGTCGAAGTGCGCGGCGAGGGCGGCCTCCACGGCCTCGCGGCCGGTGTTGGCGACCGCCACCTGGTGGCCCTGTTTCTCCATCAGTCTCACGGCCAGCTTCCTGCACGCCCGCCGCCGCCGCCCCCACGGTGACGCTCTGCCCGCCTTCGCCCAGGGCGGCGAGCAGCGCCTCGGCCAGGTCCTTACCGGTCACCGGCTTGGCGGTGTAGCCGGCGATGCCCAGCTCGCGGCAGCGCGTCGCGTCGCCGCGCGGGCCGGTGGGATCGAGCATCAGGACCACCGGGCAGGGCACCGGGCCCTCACGGAGCAGCTCTCCCATCACCTCGAATCCGGCCAGATCGGGCATCACGCCGTCCAGCACCGCCACGTCCCAGGCGGTCCCGTCGCGCAGGGCGGCGAGCGCCTCCAGGCCCGAGCCCACCACCTTGGCCTCCGCCTCCCAGCCCTCCAGCAGCCCGGCGAGCACCTCGCGGCACGAGGCGTTGTCGTCGGCGGCCAGCACTCGCCGCCGGGCGAGGCGGTGCCGCTCGGCTTGCTGCCGTCGCCCGGCTCGCTCTCGACCCAGATCTCGCCGTCCATGCGCTGCACGAGCTGCGCCGTGATGGCCAGCCCCAGGCCGGTGCCGCCGAAGCGCCGCGTGGTGGAGCCGTCCGCCTGCGAGAAAGCCTCGAAGATCACCCCCTGCTTCTCCTTGGGGATGCCCACCCCGGTGTCGCGCACGGCGAACCGCAAGCGGATGTCGTCGTCGCCCAGCGCCTCGGGCTCGACCCGGATGGCGACCTCGCCATGCTCCGTGAACTTGACCGCGTTGCCCAGCAGGTTGAGGAGGATCTGGCGCAGGCGAGTGGGGTCGCCGATCAGCTTGTCGGGCACCTCCGCGGGCACGTGGCAGGCGAGCTCGAGGCCGCGCTGGTAGGCCCGCACAGCCACGGTGTGGAGGGTGTCGCCGAGCACCGTGCGGAGCGACAGCGGCACCGCCTCCAGCTCCATCCGCCGGGCCTCGATCTTGGAGAAGTCGAGGATGTCGTTGATCAGCGCCAGGAGCGCCTCGGCGGACGACCGCACCATGCGGAGGTACTCGCGCTGCTCCGTGTTCAGCTCGGTGTCGAGGCACAGATCGGTCATGCCGATGATGCCGTTCATCGGCGTCCGGATCTCGTGGCTCATGTTCGCCAGGAACTCGCTCTTCGAGGCGTTGGCCACCTCCGCGGCGAGCGCCATCTGGTTGGCGTACTCGATGGCCTGGATGTACTGCTCGGTGGTGGAGTCCGCCGCCTCGCGGGCGCTCCGCGCCTCGTCGCGAGCCTCGTCCAGCTCGGCCAGGAGCGCCTCGCGCGTGGGCAGCTCGTCGCCGTCAGCGACGACCTGCACCGCACGGGGCGCGCGACTGCTCACCTCCAGCACGCCGAGCCCGGCCAGCGCGAGCAGGCCGAGCAGCCAGGACCCGCCAGGAACGGGCCCGGCCGATCCCTGCGCAGCGGCAGCCGGCATCACGGCCGCCAACAGCGCGAGCACCCCCATGATAACCGCCGGACGAGCGAACGGGGTCGAGCAACGGTACATGGCCACCTTCTCGACTCCAGCATCGGCCGGGGTGGCCCGTGGTTTAGCCTGGCGGGCCTCAGATCGGCGGCGTTCCGGGCTGCCGGCCCGGGTTGGGCGTCCAGCCGTAACGCTCACTCAACAGCCGTGCGTCTTTGAGCAGTCCGAGCCGCAGGATGTTGAGATCCTGGCCCCACCACCAGAGCCTCACCCCGCGCGCCAGGTAGCGGTCGAGCAGGCTCGGCGCGGCGGCCAGCAGGCCCACCTGCTTGCCCGCCGCCAGGGCCACGTCCACCACCCGGTCGATCGCCGCCAGCAGCTCGGGGTTGTCCCACTGGTAGGTGCACCCGAGCTGCACGCTCAGGTCGCCGGGGCCCACCATCAGCACGTCGAGACCCTCGACCGCGG
The DNA here is from genome assembly GCA_016183835.1 of Armatimonadota bacterium. Taxonomy (GTDB): domain Bacteria; phylum Armatimonadota; class UBA10988; order UBA10988; family UBA10988; genus JACPDV01. Next base: position 5,055 of record JACPDV010000083.1, on the reverse strand, counting down.
CGATGGCGTCGAGCTCGGCCAGGCCCTCGCGGGACTCGATCTGGGCCATCACCAGCACTTCGCGGTTGGCCGTGGCCATGTAGTCGACGAAGCCGCCGCGGCTGTAGTCGCTGGAGTAGGAGTTGCCGTAGGCGCCGCGCTGGCCGAGCGGGGCGAACCGGCTCAGGCGCACCAGCTCCTCGGCCATCGCGGCCGTCTGGCACCAGGGCATCAGCACGCCCTGCACCCCCGTCTCCAGGGCGCGCAGGATGCTCGGCCGGCTGAGGTCGCTGATCCGCGCGATGGCCGTGATCCCCGCCGCGTCAGCGGCGAAGACCATCTCCTGCAGCGTCTCGTGGCTGGCCTGGCCGTGCTCCTGGCAGACGCAGGCGAAGTCGAACCCTACCGACGCGGCCGCGCCGACCACGTGCGGATCGCGCAGGAAGACGAACAGCCCGAACACCGGCTCGCCGGCCTCGATCTGTGCGCGGAGACGATTGGGTCGCATGGCTCAGTCATCCTCGTCCGCCCGCAGGACCGCCAGGAACGCTTCCTGCGGGATCTCCACCTGGCCGACCTGCTTCATCCGCTTCTTCCCCTCGCGCTGCCGTTCGAGCAGCTTGCGCTTGCGGGTGATGTCGCCGCCGTAGCACTTCGCCGTGACATCCTTGCGGAAAGGGCTGATCCGCGCCGAGGCGATGATCTTGGCGCCGATGCAGGCCTGGATCCGGATCTCGAACTGCTGCCGTGGGAGGATCCCGCGCAGCCGGTTGCAGAGGTCCTTGCCCCGCTTCGCCGCCACGTTCTCGTGCATGATCACCGACAGCGCGTCCACCTTCTCGCCGTTGAGCTGGATGTCCACGCGCACGAGCCGGGACTCGGTGTAGCCGTGGAACTCGTAGTCGAGCGTGGTACCCGCGCGAGCGGCTCTTCAGGGAGTCGAAGAAGTCATGGGGGATCTCGCCGAGCGGCATGCGGTAGGAGCGCATCGCGCGCTGGGGCGTGACGTACTCCATGGTGGCCAGCTCGGCGCGGCGGCTCTGGGCCAGGTCCATGCAGGCCCCCACGTACTCGGGCGGGGTCATGATGGTGGCGAGGACCAGAGGCTCCTCGATGGCCTCGATGCTCCCCGGGTCGGGCAGATCGGCGGGATTGTGGATCTCGAGCAGCTCGCCCGAGTGGATCAGCACGTGGTAGACCACGCTGGCGGCGGTGCACACCAGCCCGATGTTGTGCTCGCGCTCCAAGCGCTCCTGCACGATCTGGAGGTGGAGCAGACCCAGGAACCCGCAGCGGAAGCCCTGCCCCAGCGCGGCGCTGGTCTCGGCCTCGAAGCTGAGCGCGGCGTCGTTGAGCTGGAGCTTCTCGAGCGCCTCCCGCAGGTCGGGGTACTCGCTGGCGTCGATGGGGTAGATCCCGGAGAAGACCATCGGCTTGGCCGGCTGGTAGCCCGGGAGCGGCGCGGCGGCGGGCCGCGCGGCCGACGTCACCGTGTCGCCGACGCGCGTGTCCACCACGGTGCGGATGTTGGCGATCACGTACCCCACGTCGCCCACCACGAGCTCGTCGGCGGGCTGCCGGAGCGGGTTGAAGACGCCCAGCTCGTCCACCTCGAACTCGCGGCCGGTGCTCATCATGCGGATCCGCTCGCCCCGCCGGAGCGTGCCCTGCGCCACGCGGACGTAGGGCATGGCCCCGCGGAAGGCGTCGAACATGCTGTCGAAGATCAGCGCTTGCAGCGGTGCGGCCGGGTCGCCCTGCGGCGCCGGGAGGCGCTGCACGATGGCCTCCAGGAGCTGGTCGATGTGCAGCCCCTCGCGGGCGGAGATGGGCACCGCCTCGTCTGCCGGCAGGCCCAGGATGTCCTCGATCTCCTGCCGGCAGCGGGCGACGTCGGCGGCGGGGAGGTCGATCTTGTTGATCACCGGGATGATGGTCAGACCGACGGCCTCGGCGAGGTGGAAGTTGGCGATGGTCTGGGCCTCCACGCCCTGTGAGGCATCCACCACGAGGAGTGCGCCGTCGCAGGCCTGGAGCGCGCGGGAGACCTCGTACGAGAAGTCCACGTGGCCGGGGGTGTCGATCAGGTTGAGGGTGTATTCCTGCCCGTCGCGGGCGCGGTAGGGCAGGCGGATGGCGCTGGCCTTGATGGTGATGCCGCGCTCGCGCTCGATGTCCATACTATCGAGGATCTGGTCGCGCATGCGGCGCGCATCGACGGTGCCGGCGATCTCGATCAGGCGGTCGGCCAGGGTGGACTTGCCGTGGTCGATGTGCGCCACGATCGGGAAGCAGCGCGTGTGGGCAAGATCGGGCATGGGGCGCACACCGGTGGACCAGGGTCGGCTAATTGTAGGGCTGAAGGGGGGAGCCGTCAACCGGCACAAAATGGGGACAGACGGTGGTTTTTCCGCGAAAAACCACCGTCTGTCCCTATTTTCCTGCCAGCAGCGCCAGCCCCCAGACGATGAACACCACCCCGCCGACCTTGCCGATGGCGTGGCCGCGCGGCAGCACCTTCTCGGCCAGCACGAAGGCGGTCAGGGCGGCGATCCAGGCCAGGTTCATCACCCCCAGCACGAACAGCAGCCCCATCACCAGCCAGCAGCACACCGTGCAGTACACGCCGTGCCGCACGCCCATCCGCACCGCGCCCAGCGGGCCTTCGCGCCAGTCGTTCAGGATGAAGTCCAGCGGCGAGCGGCAATGCCGCAGGCAGGCATGCTTCAGGCGGCTGAACTGGCTCAGCCCCGTGACGACCAGCAGCAGCCCGCCCAGCACCGGGCTGGTGCTGACCATCAACGGCGAGAGCAGCGTCGCGGCGTGCAGGCCCGCCTGCGCCACGGTGGCCGCCGCGCTGTACGCAATCCACACCAGCAGGTAGCCCAGCAGGAACAGGCCCGCGGCGGCGAACGGCTGCTGCCCCCGGCGGCGGCGGTGGATGAGGGCGTAGGTGAGCACCATCGGTGCCGCGCACGGCACCATCATGGCCACCATCATCACCACCCACATCACGAACAGGGCCAGCAGCTCCGCCGCTCCCCAGGCGTGCATCCCCGGGCGCGCCAGCGACTCCGCCATGCGGCAGCAGAGCGGCACGCCCGCCTCGGGGTGGTACATCCTCCAGGCGTCGTGCACCAGGTACGCCCAGCACACCACGGCCAGGAGGATCAGCCCGGCCAGAACCACCGCCCGGTCCCGGCGCAGGACGGCTTCCACGGCGCTCGGGCGCTCCATCGCTTGCCCTCCCCCGGGGTCAGTACGGGTAGTGCACCCTGGCGACGTACCCCGCCCGGTCCGGGTGGCTGAACGCCAGGCCCGGCACGTCGGACGCGCAGCGAGTCCCGGCGACCGCCTCGGCGTCCTTGAAGATGAAGCCGCTGCCGTGTTCGACCCGGATCTGCTCTTCGTCGCCGGTCACCGGGTTCTTGATCGCCGAGGTGGCCAACTCGACCTGGTCGCCCAGCTTAACCTGGCTGTTCCGGCCGTCGAGCTGCCACTGCACCGGCACGAACTCCGGGCCCTTGACCTCGCTGGTGAGGGCGCCGAGGATCTCGAACGGCACGCCGCCGGCTTGCCCGCTGGCGATCTGGACGATGGCGTCTCGTTGCCGCTCGTCGGCTCGTTCGTCGATCAGCAGGCAGAGGGTGAGGTTCCCTTCGTGCATCGGCCCGGGCGAGTGCAGCGTGGCCCCGAACGTCACGCCGCTGAGGTCCACGTCGCGGTAGTGCCCTTGGTGGATATGCCATGCCGCCACGCCTTCACAAAACCCCTCCGTCGGCGGCGCCTGAAACTCGCACGGGCAGCCGTACTGACAGTTGCAGGTCTGGATGTAATCGGCCTCGAACGCCCAATCCACGGCGGTCTGTGTGGCCATGAGTGTTCCTTCGTCCGTCGCCCGCTGCGCGCACACTCTGCATTGTGGTGTGCTGGAGCGGCGATGTTCGGGGGCAGTCGGCAGTCGCGATTCCGGCCCGCCCCCGGTACCGCGGGCCGAGCAGCGCGCGAAGGTGGCTCTCCGCCTGACAGTCACCGTCTGTCCCCGTTTGCCTGTCCCCGTTCCCCGCGCTATGATGATGGGACCGCCGCGCGACCGGGGCTGTCGGCCGCGGCGCACGCGGGGACAGGCATGGCAGAGCGAGTGCTCGTCGATCTGCAGGACGCGCGGCTGCTCCGTTCGGTCACGCGGCTCCTGGAGGGCGCCGGCTACGAGGTGATCGCCACCACCCCGGAAGCAGACCTCGCGTTCCTCGCCGCGTTCGAGGACCCTGACTTCGTCGTGGTCGATGACCTCGACCCTGGCTCGCGCGGCGGCCAGGGAGTCGCCCGGCTCAAGGCCGGTCCTCGCAAGGACTGCGCCATCGTCATCCTGCTGGCCGAGGAGACGATCAGCCAGCAGGACACCTTCGAGTTCTGGCAGCGCGGGGCGGACACCGTCATCTCACGGTCTGAGCACGGCAACCTGCCCGAAGTGTTTGCGTTCGCCAGACGGGTGAAGGACGACTGCGGCGACGACGACGACGATCGCGGCCGGACCATCATCTGAGTTCCCCATTGGCCGGCCGCCTCACGGCACCGCGGCGCGCCGGACCTCGATCCACCCCAGTGCCGCCGGCTCCGGCGCCGCGCTCGCGACGGTGACCCGCTGCCACTTGCCCAGCCCCTGCACCCGCGTGCTCGGCGCCGTGGCCGCCGGGCCGATCTCCACGACCTTCGCCGGCCCGTCGTCCAGCTTCAGGCTCACCACCGCCGAGCGCGGGCCGAGCAGCCGCAGCGCCAGCGGCCGGTCGGGCAGGTAGGCCCAATACTCCACCTCGCAGCGCGGCCGGATCTCGGCCCCGTCGGCCGACATCCGCGGCGGCACCGCGCCGAGGCTTCGCGCCGGACGGCGGGCGCTCAGGCGGTACGCGCCGTGGTCCTTCAAGCGCGCCTGATACGTCGAGAGCAGCGCGTCCGCCCCGAGCTGGCTGTTGCCCGAGAGGAGCCCGAACCACTCGTAGAGGAAGCCCGGCTCGTGCGCCTCCGCCGCCCACGCCACGAACCCCAGCAGCCAGTCGGCGGCGGCATCGTCGCTGC
>JACPDV010000493.1 GCA_016183835.1 Armatimonadota bacterium | reverse complement strand
GTGGCGCTGGCCTGGCTGATCGAGCACCGTCCCGTGGCCGCAGTGGAGGTCTGTTCCGGGCTGACCCACTACTTCGACATTCGCGGCGCCTGGCGCGAGGGCCGGGGCTGGCTCGAGCGGGCCGCCGAAGCGCTTCCCCAAGCTGAAGAGGACGTGCGTCGTCTGGCGGGGCTGCGGCAGGGGTGGTTCAGCCTCCTCCTGGGCGACACCGGGGCCGCAGCCAGCCTGACCGGCGAGCGGGTCAACGCCTGTCGCCGGTCGGGTGACGTGGAGGGCCTCTGCCTAGCGCTCTACCAATCCTCCATCGTCGCTCGTGCGCAGAGCCGCCTTGAACAGTCCCAGGCGGAACTCGAGGCGGCCACCCAACTGGCCCGTGACCAGGCGCTGGTGTCGCTTCTGCCCGCCATGCTGCACGGCTTGGCCCGGCACGCCGGCGAGCACGACGACCCACAGCGGGCGATGGACCTGCTCGACGAAGCCGTCCGCATCGAGGGCGCCCACGGGAGCCGGCGCGGTCTGGCCAACATCGTCAACCGACGCGCCGAGGTGGCTGCGGAGATGGGCGATCTCGACGAAGCGCGCCGACTGCATGAGCAGGCCCATGCGCTCTACGCCGAGGTTGGCGACCGGCTCTCGCTCGCCAGCTACGGCCTGGCCTTTGGTGAGCTGGCGTGGCGTCAGGGCGATGCGGCCGAGGCGGCGAGGCAGTTCCAGGCCGCTCTGGCCGGCTTGCTCGAACTGGGTCACCTCCGTGGCGTCGCGTCCGCGCACCGGGCCCTTGCCCGCGTGGCCAAGGCGACCGCCGACACGCGAGCGGCGCGGCTCCACCTCGCCGAATGCCTCCGGATCAACCAGCAGCTCGGCGATCGTGCCGCCCTGGCCGCCGCGCTGGAAGCCCTGGCCGCGGTCGAGGCGGAGGAGGACCCCGCCGCCGCGGTGCGCGCCCTCGCCTCCGCCAGCCGGCTCGGCGCCGCGGCCGATCCCACTCTCCTCGAGGAGCTTCGCACGCGGCTCGGCGAGGAAGCCTGCGACGCCGCCTGGTCCGCCGGGTGGGAGTCCGCCGACTGCTACGATCCCGCCGCGGGGGCGGACTGACCACCGACGGGTCTGCGTCCTGTTGTGGGGGGACGGTTGCACACGGCGGTGTAGGGGCGCACGGCGTGCGCCCGGTTCGCTGCCGGGGTGGCGCGCAGAGGCCCTTCAGAGGCTGGGTCGCGACCACCGGGCGCACGCCGTGCGCCCCTACCCGCCGGCCATCGCGCCAACGCACCCCCGGGGCTGGACGCACCCACGCGCCGACCCGCCCGGTGCCCCGCATCGCCTTGCCACGCAACTCGCCGCCGGCTTGTGAGATTACTGTGAGAGTGGGCTGGTACAAAGCTGACGGCCTCCGGGTCGCGGGGCGACGCCGACGCCGACGATGCGCGGCCGGCAATCCAGCCCCGCCGACCGGACTGGCGGGTGAGAACCATGCGAAACAGATCCGTCTGTTCATCTCCAACGGCTGCGGGAGCACTCCTGCTGCTCCTTGTGGCGGGCGTCACCCCGGCCGCGGCGGGCGACTGCTACGTGGACGTCTCGGCCACCGGCGCGAACAACGGCACCAGTTGGGCCGATGCCTACACCGCAGTCCGCCCTGACGGCGGCTGTCAGCGGCGACACCATTCTCGTCGCCCGCGGCACCTACCAGCCGACCACCGGCACCAGCCGCGCTGCCACCTTCGCGCTCAAGAACGGCGTAACGCTGCAGGGCGGCTATCCCAACGGCGGCGGCACGCGTGACCCAGCGGCGAACGAGACCATCCTGAGCGGTGAGATCGGCGCCGTGGGGTCCACCAGCGACAACTCCTATCATGTGGTCACGGGGAGCGGCACCGACGCTTCGGCGGTGCTCGACGGCTTCACCATCACCGGCGGGTATGCGCCCCTCTCGTCGGGTTCTTATCGTGGCGGGGGCATGTACATCGACAACGGCAGCCCGACCCTGCGAAATCTCACCTTCAAGGACAACCTGGCATACGATGGCGGAGGCATGTTTGTTGCGGGGAACGGCGCGAAGCCGACTCTTACTGACGTCGCATTCATTAACAACACAGCAACACATTTCGGCGGGGGAATTACAGTTCCATACCCCGATGATGCAGAACCAACCCTGCGCCGGGTCACGTTGAGTGGGAACCAAGCCCGCAATAGGGGTGGAGGCGCCTACACAAGCGGCGGCACATGGACGGACGTGACGTTCAGCAGGAACAAAAGCACGGAGCAGTCCGGCGGCGGGATGGCTTGCGGCGGCGATCCGACGCTGACCAACGTCACATTCTCAAACAACACAGCGAATGTTCATGGCGGCGGTCTATACACAGATGTTAATGATGTCTATGACTCGGCGACGCTCACGAATGTCACCTTCTTCGGCAACTCGGCGAGCTTCAACGGCGGCGGGATGTACAACATGGCGAACACGCCAACGCTTACCAACGTCACCTTCGCTGGCAACACGGCGGCAAGGGAAGGCGGCGCGTTCTGGAACAACTGGCAACATATGCAGATGCGCAACGTGATCGTGTGGGGCAATACGCCAGCCAGGACGGGCGGCGGCTACACGGATATCTACTACAGCGTCAAGGAAGGCGGCCTCACTGGCGATGAGTTTGGCGACCACATCATCACGGAGGATCCGAGGCTGGGAACCTTGGGCAACTACGGTGGCTTCACCGAGACCATCCCGCTGCTTCCCGGCAGCTCGGCCATCGACACGGCCAACGCCGCCTACGCGCCGGACACCGACCAGCGCGGGGTGGCCCGGCCGCAAGGCGCGGGCTACGACATCGGCGCGTATGAGTCGTCCAATGAGCCGCCGGTGGCCGATGCTGGTCCCGACCAGACCGTGGAGCAAACAGCCGCGGCCGGCACGGAGGTGCAGTTGGACGGCTCCGGCTCCAGCGACCCGGACGGCGATGACCTGACCTACGAATGGGACGTGGACGGAGACGGCGAATACGACGACGCCACCGGCCCCACACCCACGGTCGCCCTGAACCTGGGCGAACACGCTATCGGCCTGAAGGTGACGGACGCCAGTGGTGAGAGCGACACCGATACGGTGACGATCACCATCGTAGACACGACGGATCCCGAACTGACCGTTCCCGCCGACGTCACTGCCGAGCAGGCCAACCGCGGCGGCACGCCCGTGGACATCGGTGTGGCGACGGCGTTGGACGTCTGCGACGCCGACGTGGCCATTGCCAACGACGCGCCGGCGGTCTTCCCGCTGGGTGAGACTGTCGTGACGTGGACAGCGACCGACGACTCCGGCAACGTCGCGACGGCCACGCAGAACGTGACGGTGGTGGACACCACAAAACCCGAGTTAACCCTACCGGCAGACGTCACTGCGGAGCAGACCAACCGCGACGGCACACCGGCCGACATCGGCCAAGCCACGGCGGTTGACATCTGCGACGCCGACGTGGCCATTGCCAATGATGCCCCGGCGGTCTTCCCGCTGGGCGAGACGACGGTGACCTGGACCGCGACCGACGACGCCGGCAACGTCGCGACGGCCACGCAGAAGGTGACAGTGGTGGATACCACCAAACCCGAGTTGACTCTCCCGGCAGACGTCACGGCGGAGCAGACGAGCCGCGACGGCACACCGGCCGACCTCGGCCAAGCCACCGCGACGGACATCTGTGATGCCGACGTGGCCATTACCAATAACGCCCCGGCGGTCTTCCCGTTAGGCGAGACGACGGTGACCTGGACCGCGACCGACGACGCCGGCAACGTCGCGACGGCGACGCAAACGGTGACGGTGGTGGACACCACGCCTCCCGCGCTCGACATCCCGGACACTGTGACCGCGGAGCAGACCAACCGCGACGGTACGGCCGTGGCGATCGGTCAGGCCACGGCGACAGACATCTGCGACGCGGACCCGGCGATCACCGACAACGCACCCGCGGTCTTCCCGCTGGGGACCACGACGGTCACCTGGACCGCGACCGACGACGCGGGGAACACGTCGACCGACCACCAGGTCGTCGTGGTGGTCGACACCACGCCGCCGGTGCTCGCCGGCGTACCGGCTGACATCGGCGGGGTGGAACAGACCAGCGCCGCCGGTGCGGTGGTCACGTGGGCTGCTCCGACCGCCACCGACGTCTGCGACGCGGCACCCGGGGTGAAGTGCAGCCCGGCTTCGGGGAGCACGTTCCCGCTGGGCGCCACCACGGTGACGGTGACCGCCTCGGACGCGTCAGGGAACAGCTCGACGGCGACGTTCGAGGTGAAGGTGGTCGATACCACGGCGCCGAGCATCACAGCCCCGGCGAGCATCACGGTCAACGAAGGAGATCCGGTGAACCTGGGAGCACCGCCGGTTTCGGACATCTGCGATGCCGGGCCGGACGTGACTAACGACGCACCGGCCGAGTTCGCCGACGGGCCGGCTGTTGTGATGGTGACGTGGACGGCGCAAGACCACTCAGGCAACTCGGGAACCGCAACACAGACCGTGACCGTGAACAACGTGGCGCCGGCAGTGGGCGCGATCAACGCTCCTGTGGATCCCAGCCCGGTGGGAGCCGGGGTGCAGGCCAGCGCCGGCTTCACCGACCCGGGCACGAAGGACACCCACACCGCCACCTGGAACTGGGGCGACGACAGCACGTCCGCCGCCAGCGTCAACGAGGTGAACGGCGCCGGGACAGCCGGCGGCAGCCACACGTACAGTGCGCCGGGCATCTACACGCTCACGCTCACGGTGCGCGACAAGGACGGCGCGCCGGCCGAATCCACGTTCCGCTACGTGGTGGTGTACGACCCCGAGGGCGGCTTCGTGACCGGCGGCGGGTGGATCCTGTCGCCCGCCGGGGCGTACGCGCCCAATCCAACGCTGACCGGGAAGGCGAACTTCGGCTTCAGTGCCAAGTACAAGAAGGGGGCCACAGTGCCCGACGGCCAGACCCAGTTCAGCTTCAGCGTGGGCAACCTGTCCTTCCACGGCACCAGCTACGAGTGGCTGGTGGTGGCCGGGGCCAAGGCGCAGTTCAAGGGCTCCGGCTCGATCAACGGCGGGGGGAACTACGGGTTCCTGCTGACCGCCATCGACGGCCAGATCAGCGGCGGTGGTGGGACTGACAAGTTCCGGATCAAGATCTGGGACAAGGGAACCGGCACCGTGGTCTACGACAACCAGAGGGTCTCCTCGGACGATAGCTCGGACGCGACCGCGCTGGGCGGGGGCAGCATCGTCATCCACAACTGAGCCCGCACACCGCAGGGAGGGTGGCTTGGGGCCGGCGCTCGTGGCAGCGCCGGCCCCCGTCACGAGTCCGGCAGCCACAGCACCTGCCCGGCGCGCGTGCTCTGCTGCGACGAGGAGATGCCCGGAGGCGCGTAGCGACACGCCAGCGGCGTGTCCGCAGCGGTGCGCGCCCCAGCGTCGGGCCGTCGCCGGACGGACGTGCCGCCGGCGCGTCGATAGGCAGGACGCCGGCACCTCCCCGCGAAGTACCGTCCGGAGAGCGCCCGTGCCCGACCGCCCCAACCTCCTCTTCGTCTTCGCCGACCAACTCCGCGCCCGGGAGATCGACGATCCCCGCCATCCGCTCATCACCCCCGCCTACGACCGGCTCCGCGCGGAGGGCACCCGCTGCGTCAATGCCGTCAGCAACTGCCCCGTCTGCACCCCGGCGCGCGCCATGCTCCTCACCGGGCAGTACCCGCTCGCCAACCGCGTCACCGTCAACGACGTGCCGCTCCCCGAGGACGCCGTCACCATCGGCAGCCTGCTCAAGCGCGCCGGATATCGCACCGGCTACATCGGCAAGTGGCACCTCGACGGCGTGCCGCGCGGCAAGTTCACCCCGCCCGGCCCGCGGCGGCACGGCTTCGACACCTGGCGCGTGCACAACTGTATCCACGACTACCTGCGCTCTGCCTACTACGCCGACACGCCGGAGCTGCTCCCCGTCCCCGGATACGAGCCCGAGTTCCAGGCCGACCTCTGCTGCAACTTCCTGCGCCAGCAGAGCGAGGACCCGTTCTGTCTGTTCCTCTCCTGGGGTCCGCCGCATAACCCCTATGAGCAGGTGCCGGACTGGTATCAGCGGCTCTATCCGCCCTAACGGGTGGAGCTGCCGGCCAGCTTCGAGAGTGGCGAGCTGGACCTGGTGCGCTTCGGCAAGCCGGCCTACTGGGCACCCCCGGCCGAGGCGCGGCGGCGCAACCTGGCACAGTATTACGCCCACATCACCGCGCTCGACCGGCAGTTCATGCGGCTCCTGGACACGCTCGACGCGACGGGACAGGCCGAGAACACCCTGGTGATCTACACCTCCGACCATGGCGACATGCTCTGGAATCACGGCCGCTGCCGCAAACAGCAGCCCTGGGACGAGTCGGTGCGGATCCCGTTCGTGGCGCGCATGCCGGGCGTCCTCGGCGCGGGGCTCGACCGGCGCGGCTGCTTCAGCATCGCGGACATGGCGCCCACGGTGCTGGCGCTGCTCGGGGTGCTGGCGCTGCTCGGCCTCGACGTGCCCGAGTGCATGGAAGGCGACGACCTCGCCGCCATGCTCCGCGGCGCCGGCGGCGAGCGGCACTCGTCGCTCCTGCTCGACCTCTACCCGATGGACGAAGGGCACGCGATGGGCATGGTTGAGTGGCGCGGCGTGCGCACCGAGCGGCACACCTACGCCCGCACGCGCGAGGAGCGCTGCTGGCTGCTGTACGACAACCTGGCCGACCCGGACCAGCTCACCAACCTGGCGGAAGTGCCGGGCCACGACGCGCTGAAGGCGGACCTGGAGGCGGAGCTGCAGGGCTGGCTCGAACGCACCGGCGACCCGTTCGAAGCGGGGGAGGACATGCTCCGCCGGCTGGGTCTGCGGGCGCTGTGGAATGCCCGGGAGCGGGAGCTGCACGGCGACCGCGGACGGTTCCTGGAGGAATCCTAGTGTCCATCTCAACCGGCCGCGGCGACGACGGCAGCACGCGGCTCATCGACGGCCTGCAGGTGAGCAAGTCGCACCCGCGCGTGGAGGCCTACGGCACCGTCGACGAGCTCGGCTCGTGCCTCGGCGTGGCCCGCGCGCACTGTGTCGACGACCCGCTCGCGGCCCGCATCGAGCAGATCCAGCGAGACCTGTTCATCGTCTGCGGCGAGCTGGCCTGCTCCCCCTCCAAGCGCGAGCTGCTGCGCCAGCGCTTGGGCGCGGAGCTGGTGACCGGGCTGCAGGCGCAGATCGACGAGATCGAGGCGCTGCCGGGGATCCTCGACGACTGGGCGCTGCCGGGCGCCACGGAGCTGGGCGGGTTCCTCGACGTGGCCCGCACCGTCTGTCGCCGCGCCGAGCGCAACGTGGTGCGGCTGTTCGAGGCCGGCGAGAAAGAGAACGAGCTGGTGCTGGTCTACCTCAACCGGCTCGGCGACCTGCTGTGGCTGTATGCGAGGTGGTACGAGCTGCGCGCCGGGGCGGAGGGGGCGCTGCGGCCGCGGAAGCGGACGTGAACGGTGAACGGTGAACAGTGAACAGCAGGCCGTCAGAGGCGAGCGGCAGGAAGGTCGTCGGGTGCCGTGTGGATCGATCGGCGTCGCGGCGACGGGCTTGATCTTGGGGCAGGAGTCGTCGCGGCGAGTTCGTAGATCGATGGTGATGGGGTGCCGTACCCCGCAACAGGGAGCCACGCATGCCTACCACCGATGAGAACCTCGCCGTCGCCTTTGCCGGTGAGAGCCAGGCCAATCGCAAGTACCTGGCCTTCGCCAAGAAGGCCGAGCACGACGGATTCCCGATCATCGCGCGCCTGTTCAGAGCCGCCGCGGAGGCCGAGACCATTCACGCCCATGGGCACCTGGCGGCCATGGGAGGCATCGGCACCACCGTGGAGAACCTGCAGGCCGCGCAGGCCGGTGAGACCTACGAGTACACCACCATGTACCCGCCCATGCTGGCCCAGGCCGAGGCCGACGGTCACAAGGCCCAGCGCATGTTCGGCTACGCGGCGGAGGCCGAGGCGGTGCACGCCAAGCTCTACGCCGGGGCGCTGGCGCTGGCGGAGGCGGGGAACGACATGGCCGAGGCGGGCATCTTCCTCTGCCCCTACTGCGGCAACATCGAGCTCGGCGCCGCTCCGGAGGCGTGCCCCATCTGCGGCGCCAAGGCTGAGAAGTTCATCGCCATGTGAGGTGCTTTGCTCAAGCTCGCGGCGCTCTACGACGAAATCCAGCGCCTCGCCGCCGAGATGGGCGCGAGCCAGCGCGATCGCACGGCGCGGAGGGAGGCGGCCCTGACCTCCTTCCGCGCCGCCGCGTCCGCGCCCGAGCGGCTGCGGGAGCGCGCCGCAGCCGCCAAAACTTCCTGGCTGATCGGCAAGCCCGGTGACGAGCCCGCCGCCGCCCACGACCCGCCCGCACCCCCCGCCGAGCACACTGTGCTCGCCTGCGACGGCTCGCAGATCTTCCCCGACCCCCACGGGCCGGCGCTCTGCTACCTTCTCAACTTCGGCGCCGTGGTGCTGCGCTACGGCGCGCAGTCTACCGCGGAGCTGGATGCGGTCCCGCACCTCTTCGCGCGGGAGGAGGAGGTCTACCGCGGTGAGATCGGCGAGCGGCACGCGGTGTCAGCCGAAGAGGTCGGCGTCGTCCGGTCGGTGCTGGAGATCGAGACGCTGCTCGCCCTGGCGCGAGCGGAGACCACACGACCGGTTGTGGCGCTGGCCGACGGCACGCTGATCCCCTGGGGCTGGACCCGCGACGCCGGCGACACCTGGCGGCGGGACATGCTGGCGCGCTACCTGGCCGCGCTGGCCGGATTCGCCGAGCTGGGCGTGCCGGTGGCGTCCTACCTGAGCCGCGCCGGCGGGAGCGACGTGGTCAACCTGGTGCGCCTGCACGATTGCGATCAGGAGCCGGTGAACTGCGACCAGTGCCCGCACCTCGGGGCGCTCCTGGCAGAGACCGGGGGCCGGCGGACGATGACCATCGCCGAGGCCGGCCAGCTCCCCTGCGGCGGTCCGGCGGGGCTCTGTGACGCGGACCTGTTCGGCCGGCACTTGGCCGAGGGGCAGCGCTCAGCGGTTTTCAGGACGCAGTCCAAAGTGTATGATGGCTGTCGCAGCGAGGCGGCGTGGTTCTTCTACTTGCGTGCCGGCGACGAGGTGGCCCGCGTGGAGCTGCCCGGCAACGCGCTCCGGCCGGCATGGGTGGGCGCGGTGCACGCCGTGGTGATCGACCAGGTGCGCAAGGGCCGCGGGTACCCCGTCGCGCTGCGCGAGGCACACGAGCAGGCGGTGGTCCGCGCCGCCGACCGCGAGGCCTTCGGGCACCTTCTGGAGCGCTCGCTCGTTCGATCAGGTTCGCCGGTGCGCTGGTCGGCCAAGCAGCGCGCCAAACACCAGCCGGGAGTCTAGCTGATGGCGTTGACGGTCTACAACACGATGAACCGCCGCAAGGAGCCGTTCGAGCCACTCGATCCGCCGAACGTCTCGATCTACGTCTGCGGCCCCACCGTCTACGGCCATTCCCACGTCGGCCATGCCAAGAGCTACATCAGCTTCGACGTGATCGTCCGCTGGCTAAGGACCCGCTACAACGTGCGCTACGTGCAGAACATCACCGACGTGGGCCACCTCACCGACGACGCCGACGAGGGCGAGGACAAGATCGTCGAGGAGGCACGCCGGCGCGGGCTGCACCCGATGGCCGTGGCCGAGCTGTTCACGCGGAGCTATCTGGAAGACATGGACACGCTGGGCGTGCGGCGGGCGGACATCATGCCGCGCGCATCGGGTCACATCCCCGGGCAGATCGAGCTGATCAAGCGGCTGATCGAAACGGGCCATGCCTACGAGGTGAACGGAAGCGTCTACTTCGCGGTATCCACGGACCGGGGCTACGGCAAGCTCTCGGGCCGCGTGCTCGACGAGGTGCAGGCCGGCGCGCGGGTGGCCATCGTCAATGAGAAGCGCGACCCGCGCGACTTCGCCCTGTGGAAGGCGGCTTCGCCCGAGCACATCATGCAGTGGCCGAGCCCCTGGGGGATGGGCTTCCCCGGCTGGCATCTGGAGTGCTCGGCGATGGCGATGAAGTACCTGGGCGAGACGCTCGACATCCACGGCGGGGGCCTGGAGAACCAGTTCCCCCATCACGAGTGCGAGATCGCCCAGAGCGAGTCGGCGACGGGCGTGCCGTTCGTGCGCTACTGGCTGCACAACCACATGATCACGGTCGGCGGCGAGAAGATGGGGAAATCGAAGGGCAACTTCATCCTGCTCAAGGACATCCTCCACCCCGACTGGCCGGTGCACGCGTTCCTCGGCCGCAAGTACGACCCACTGGTCCTCCGCGCCTACATCCTGAACAGCCACTACCGGAGCGATCTGGACTTCAGCGTGGAGGGTCTGGACGCGGCGGAGGCAGGGCTGAGACGGCTGCACACGGCGGTGCGGCTGCTGCGGCAGGCCGTCGAGAAGGCCGGCGAGGGTGAGGAGCACGGGATCGATCTGGCTGCGGTAGAGGAAGCCTTCACGGCGGCGATGGACGACGACTTCAACACCCCGCAGGCGGTGGCGGTGCTGTTCGACCTGGCGCGGCAGAGCAACACGGTGGTGGAGTCGGGGCGGCGGGTGTCGCGGGCGGCGCTGGATGGGGTGGATGGGCTGTTCCGGCGGTTGGGCGGGGGGGTGCTGGGGCTGATCCCGGACCAGCTCAAGAGCGAGGGCGGCGGGCTGGAGAACGGGCTGTTGCAGCTTCTGGTTGAGTTGCGGCAGACGGCGCGCAAGGAGCGCAACTTCGCGCTGGCGGACGCCGTGCGGGACAAGCTGGCAGCGGCAGGGGTGATCCTGGAGGACCGGCCGGACGGGACGACGTGGCGGATTGAGGGGTAGCGGTGGTGGTCGGTCTCCGGCCCCCTCTCCCCTCGGGCTCATCCTGTGTCATTGTTACTTTCGGACCCGGCGTCGGAGTGGACCGGGTGGTGTGCCACTGGCGGCTTGCCCGCCAGTGCGTCGCTGGGGACTTTGGATCCCAGAGGGCCGCGATGGGGGTCACAATGGGATCTAAG
>JACPDV010000492.1 GCA_016183835.1 Armatimonadota bacterium | reverse complement strand
TGCCGGCCAGGTCGGCGTTGATGGCATACGTGCACTTGGCACCCGGGGCGCTGGGACAGACGAACGGGTCGCCGCCGTCGGCCGGCCGGAAGTTGGCGAGATAGGGCCGCAGGTCATCGCACCAGGTGGTGGCGCCGGGCAGCTTGTCGCCATGCTCGGCGCCGAACTTCTTGGCGGCGTCGAGGAAGGCCCGCATCCGCTCCTGGCAGTGGCTGGTTTCGTCACAGACGCGGTGGATGTCGTCGGGCGACATGCCGGCCGGGAGGAAGCGCGCGTTGCCGTCGCCATCGGACACCACATTGACCTCGCCGTGACGCGGCTTCAGGGTCTTCAGATCGGCGGGCTTGAAAGTGGCGTTGGGCACGCCGCCGTCCACGCACGCCAGGAGGGTGAGCCAGTGCTTCTGCTGCCAGTCCTGCGGCATGGTGGCGCCGTCCAGCTCCTGGTTGAAGGCGTAGCTGGACTCCTCCTTGTCGTGGCCGGGACAGGAAAAAGGCTGCTTGCCGTCGAGGTAGGGCTCGAGCTCGTCCATCCAGACCGCCGCGCTGGGGAGCTTGCCGCCGTGCTCCTCGGCGAAGGCCTGCAGCGCGCTGGACAGCTCGCGCACCTTGTTCTGGCACTGCCAGGCGGTCTGGTCGATCTCGCCCTGGGGCGCCCGTTCGCGTGGCAGGCTGTCGAGCATCTCGATCTGTGCCAGCAACGGGCTCTTGCCACCTGGTGCGCTGGCCTTCAGGCTGGCTCGGAGGTCGATCACCCAGAGGCCGTCGTCAGCCTTGACCAGCACAAGGGTCTGCTGGGCGGCCAGCGTGCGGGTGACCTGGACCGTGGTCCGGTCGCCCGCGGCCTGTGCCGGGCCGCCGGTGGACGTGGCCAGGCGGCTCAAGGGGAAGAGCAGGATGTCGCGCACGATGCCCATCAGGTCGCCCTCGCGGCCGAGCTGTCTGAGCATCGCGGACACCGACTCGTCCGGCTTGAGGAGCGCGGTGGCGGTCGCGGGGTCGCCCCGTTCACAGGCGGCGAGGTAGGCCTGGACCACGGCGTCGGGCTTGCTCCGGTCGACGGCCGGCGCGGCCGCGTCGTCGGCGCCGGCGACGGTGACGGCGAGGAGCGTCGCGGCCACGGCGAGAACGCGCATGGGGATCTCCTTGGGTCATTATACTCAAGCGAGGCGCGCGGGGGCTACCGTTCCCGCCGCCCGCACCGCGAGCCGAGCCACAGGAACGCCGCCGCCAGCGCCAGCGCCGGGAGCGCCAGGTCGCGGCCGCAGAGCTTGCCCGCCAGCCCCAGCCCGCCGCCCGCCGCCATCGCCGCCAGCGCGCCGCGCGCGGTCAGCCCCAGCCGCTCGCGGAAGAACCCCGCCACCAACGGCACGCCCAGGCCGCACGTGTACGCCATATACGCCCACAGCAACGACTGGATGATGTCCGGCTTCGACCACGCCGCCGCCAGCGCGATCAGGGCGATGCTGGCCGCCGCCGTCCGCGTGCCGCGCAGCACCTCGTGCTCCTCGCGCCAGCCGAGCACGTCCACCGCCAGAATGGTCGCCGAGGTCAGCAGGCACGTGCCGCCGGTGGAGATCAGCGCCGCCAGGATCGCCGCATAGGCCAGCGCGCCGAGCCAGCCGGGGAGGCACAGCCCGACCAGCGCGGGCAGAGCCTGGCCGGGCTCGATGTCCGGGAGCAACACCCGCGCGAGGAGCCCCATCGTCGCGATGGCGAACGCCGTGGGCGCGAGGACCGCGGCGGAGAGCCACACCGCGCGCCGGGCCGTGCGCTCGTCGCGGGCGCAGAAGAGCCGGCTGGCCAGGTCCGGGCCGATGGTGTAGGGCAGCCCCACCGCCACGACCATCGACACCAGCGGCCAGGCGGGCAGCTCGGCGTTGACCGGGAAGCGGGTCGCGCCAGGCGGGAGCTGAGCCAGCGCCGCGAACCCGCCCGCCCGCCCCCAGGCCGCCGCCAGCAGCGCGGCGAGCCCGGCGAGGATCAGGACGGCCTGCCAGAGGTCGGTCTGCAGCACCGAGAGCTGCCCGCCGAGGAGGGTGTAGGTGAGGAAGACCGCGGTGGCGACGGCCATCCAGACGGGCGCGGAGCCGCCGGTGGCGGCGGCGAGGACCTTCCCCGCGGCCACCACCTGCGCCGCGATGATGCCCACCCAGCCCACGGCGATCACCACCGCCGCCGGCCGCCGCACCGCCGGACCGTACTGCGCGGCGAGCAGACCGGTGAGGGTGTACTCGCCGCTGGCCCGAATCCGCTCGGCGAAGAACAGCGCCAGGAAGATCAGCCCGACCACCCCGGCCAGCAGCCACCAGGCCGCGACGAGGCCCTTGGTGAAGGCCATCCCGGCCAGCCCGATGGTGGTGGAGCCGGCCAGAATGGTGGCCACCAGGCTGCCGGCCACCAGCACCACGCCGCTCTGCCGCCCGGCCACCAGGAAGGTCTCGCGCGTCCTCGCCCGGCGGGCGTTGTAGACGCCGATGCCGATCATCGCCAGCAGGTACACGGCGACGAAAGCAGAGTTCATGGTCGGGAAGTTCGCATCGGGCCGGGCGGGTCCTTTGGCGGCTGGTGGCTGGTGGCGGGGCCTCACGGTGTGGGCCGGGCGCCCTCGCCCGGCTCCGTCGACGGGCGCCCTCGCCCGGCTCCGCCGACCGACCGGCGGGGCGCCGGTCCCACACTCCCCGCTGGGCCACGCATCACGCACCGGCCAGGGGCAGGAGGACTGCCGCCGGCAACGAACGCGCCGCGCACAGGAGTACCACCATGGCCGACGAGGTGCTGAAGACCGCGGGCGATACGAGCTGGTTCGTGCACGACCGGTTCGGGATGTTCATCCACTGGGGCCTCTATGCCCAGGGCGCGCGCCACGAGTGGCTGCAGAACAACGAGCAGATTCCCGTCGAGGAGTACGAACGGCGCTACTTCCGCCGCTTCGATCCGGACCTCTACGACCCGGAGGTGTGGGCCAACGCTGCCGCGGGCGCCGGGATGAAGTACTTCGTGATCACCACCAAGCACCACGAGGGCTTCTGCCTCTGGGACTCGGCCCTCACCGACTACAAGGCGCCCAGCACCGCCTGTGGCCGTGACCTGCTCCGCCCCATGGTGCAGGCCTTTCGCGGGCAGGACATGAAGGTGGGCTTCTACCACTCCATCATCGACTGGCATCACCCCCACTACGTCCTCGACAACCGCATCGGGCCGTACCGTGCCTCGGCCGACCGCGAGAAGCTCAACGTGGGTCGCGACCAGATGAAATACGCGGACCACCTCCACGGCCAGGTGCGCGAGCTGCTCACCCAGTTCGGCCACGTGGACGTGCTGTGGTTCGATTTCAGCTACCCCGACGCCGAGGCGCCGGAGGACTTCACCCGGGGCAAGGGCCGCGCCGCCTGGCGGAGCGAAGAGCTGCTGGCCCTGGTGCGCCAGCTCCAGCCGCACATCATCCTGGACGACCGGCTCGACCTGCCGGAGGGCTGGGACATCAAGACCCCCGAGCAGTTCCAGCCGCGGGAATGGGTGCGGGTGAACGGGCAGCGCGTGGTCTGGGAGGCCTGCCAGACGTTCAGCGGCTCCTGGGGCTATCACCGCGACGAGTCGAGCTGGAAGAGCGTGGACATGCTGGTGCAGATGCTGATCGACACGGTCAGCAAGGGCGGCAACCTGCTGCTCAACGTGGGGCCCACCGGCCGCGGCGAATTCGACCAGCGGGCGCTGGACCGGCTGGCGGGGATGGGCGAGTGGATGCGGCGGCACGGGCGGAGCATCTATGGCTGCACGGCGGCGCCGGCCGACTTCCCCTGCCCGGCCGACTGCCGGTTGACCTACAACCCGGCGCTCAACCGGCTCTACGTGCACGTCTACGCCTGGCCGTTCCAGCACCTGCACCTGGACGGCTTCCGCGACCGGGTGGAGTACGCCCAGCTCCTCAACGACGCCTCGGAGATCCCGATGCGTGGTCTGGAGGCATGGCAGAGCCACCTGGAGAGCGGCGAGGATCGTCAGACCCTGACCCTCACGCTGCCGGTGCAGAAGCCGAACGTCACCGTGCCGGTGATCGAGCTGTATCTGAAGTAGCAGGCACACGGAAGAGAGTTCGTCATTGCGAGGAGGTCCGCCGACGAGGCAATCCCGTTCACCAGGCACTGCGGACGTGGAGAGACTAACACCATTCGGCACCGGCCCGCGTTGCCGGCGGGCCTGTCGCGGAGTGTAGCGGCGCGAGAGGTGGCCGGTGAACGAGATTGCTTCGTCGCTCCGCTCCTCGCAATGACGGTGCGGCTCGGGCCAAGGCCGGTGGCGGGTGTGGACTCCGGTGCGGCGATCTGCCTCGGGAGAATCAGATGAGCCGCATGCTCGTATGCCTGGCGATCTCCTCCGCCGCCCTCGCCGCCACCATGCAGCCGGTCCTCACCGTCACCTTCGACGACGGCTTCGAAGCCCCTTCTCGTCCCCGGCCGCCGCGGGCAGGCGCTCAAGTCCGGGCCGACCCTTGGCTACGTGGACTACCCAGGCGCGCTGCTCAATCGCCAGGCCGGCACCGTCGAGATGTGGGTCTCGCCGGTGGACTGGCTACCGGACGACGGCAAGTTCCACGTCTTCTTCCACGCCGCCGGCCGCGGCGCGCTCTACCTCTACAAGTACTGGACCTCCACCAACCTGCTCATGCTCACCTGCCCCGAGCTGAACGGGCCGTACACCAGCAGCCAGATGCCCACCGGCTGGAAGCCCGGCGAATGGCACCACATCGCCGGCACCTGGTCGCCCGACGGCGTGATGGCCTACATCGACGGCAAGCCGGCCAGTGCGCAACCCACCGGCGGCGCCCCGCCCACCGAGCTGGGGCCGACGTTCCGCATCGGCGACCAGCCCTGGCAGTTCCCGCGCAACACCAGCTCCCTGCTCGACGACCTGCGAATCTACGACCGCGCCCTCTCGCTCGCCCACATCGCCGCGCATTTCGCCGGCGACCACAACTTCGAGGCGCCGCTCAGCGCCGCCGGCAGCCGGCTCGCCGTGGACCTCGACTCGCGCGCCGGCACCGCCGCGGCCCGCTTCGACACCGGCGGCGCCGACGTGGCGGACGAGCAGCTCGCCTGCCGCTTTGGCCTGACGGGCAAGGGCGCGACGCTCGCCGCCGACGCCGCGGCGGTGCGGCCCGCCGCCGGGCTGGCGACGGCCACGCTCCCGCTCCCGTCGCAGCAGCCCGGCGAGTACGAGCTGGTGGCCGCGGTCACGCTCGACGGGCAGCCGGCGTTCGAGCTGCGCAAGCCGGTGCTGATCCCGACCACTGAATGGCTGGGCAACAAGCTGGGGCAGGACGACCGCGTGCTGCCGCCCTGGACGCCGCTGCAAGTCCAGGGCGACACGGTGAGCTGCTGGGGCCGCACCTACCGGTTCGGCGGCAGCGGCCTGCCGGTCTCAGTCACCTCGGGCGGCGAGGAGCTGCTCGCCCGGCCGATCGACCTGCAACTGCTCGCCGGCGGCGACGTGGCGGGCGCGGAGCCGGGGCAGCTCGAGGTCGTCTCGGCCGGCGACACGCGCGTGGTGCTGACCGGCTCGAGCATGGCGCTGCTCGGCGGCGCTCGGCGGCGGTTCGACACCCGTTTGACGCTCGAGTACGACGGGTCCATGGGCGTGGAGCTGACCTGCGAACAGCCCGAGACGCTCGCCGCCGACGCGCTCAGCGTGGAGATCCCGCTCCGCGAGGGCCGTGCGCTCTACCGCCACCTCTGGTGCCCCACCTGGATGCCCACCTCCGGCTTCGTGCCGAAGGGCGAAGGGGTGGTGGAGAACCTGCCGTTCCTGCCCTTCGCTTGGCTCGGCGACAACGACCGCGGGCTCTTCTGGTGTTGCGAGTCCGACGAGATGTGGCCCAACCGGGCCGACCCGAACGCGCTCCAGATCGTGCACACGGCCGGCGAGACCATGCTCCGGCTGAACCCGCTCAAGACCGGGCAGAAGCTGCCGGCGGACTGGAAGCTGGTCTTCGCCCTGCAGGCCACTCCGGTCAAGCCGGTCCCCCGCGACTGGCGCAAGTGGCGGCTGACCGGCAACGGGCCGGTGCCCAACGCTACCGTCCAGATCGTGTGGCCGACCGCCGGGAAGCAGGACTCGCTGAGCGCCTTCGGCTATCCCGGCGCGGCGGACCCGCCCACGTTCCAGCGCCACATCGACGAGCTCCACGCCCACGGCCTGAGGGCGGTGCCCTACCTCTGCCTCACCTGGCTCACCGACAGTGTGCCCGAGTGGACCTGGTTCCGCCGGGAGTGGGACATGGGCGCGGTGGACCCGAGCATCCCCGAGGCCGGCTGGCCGCACGGGTTCCACATGACCTCGCCGGTCGGCCGCGGCTACGCCGACTTCCTGATGGCGAAGACCCGGGCGTTCCTCGAGCAGTACCGTATCGACGGCGCCTACCACGACCAGACCAGCCCCTACAGTGCCGCACTGCCGGAGGTCGGCGTGGGCTACGTCCGCGACGGCGCGACTCACCCGGTCTGCCCGATCTTCGGCTACCGCGAGCTGTACCGCCGCGACTACGCGGTGATCAAGTCGCTGCCGCGCGAGACGTTCTCGATGGCGCACATGTCGGGCAAGGTGATGGTGCCGGTCCTGGCCTACGACGACTCATACCTCGACGGCGAGCACTTCCGCGGGGTGGTGAAGGACAGCTACCTCGACGTGCTGACTCTGGACGCCTTCCGCGCCGAGTACATGGGCCGGCAGTGGGGCCTGATGCCGTTCTTCATCCCCGAGTTCGACGCGGAGCACGCCGCGCAGGTGGAGCCGACGCGCGGAATGATGGGGTTGTTGATGCTCCACGACGTGAGCCCGTGGCCGATCTGGTGCAACGTGGCCGAGTGCAACCGGGCGTTCGAGGCACTCGACGCGTTCGGCTACGTGGAGGCCGAGTTCATCCCCTACTTCGACGCCCGTCCGCCGGCGGCGACGGCGCTGCCGGATGTCCACGCCAGCGCCTACCGGCGGGCCGATGGCGCGGCCTTGCTGATCGTGGCGAACCTGGGGAAGGAAGATCGCGACGGCCCGGTGCGGGTGGACCTGGCGCGGCTGGGGCTGACAGAGGCGACGGCGGAGGACTGGCCGGGCAAGCAGCCGCTGGCGATGGACGGTGGCAAGCTGAGCCTGGCGGTGCCGCGGCTGGGGTGGCGGATGGTGAGGATGGCGGCGCGCTGACCAGGCCGCCGCTGGACACTCCCTCCTTGGCAAGGAGGGGGTACAGCCCGATTGCGGCGTGGCCTCCGTCTGAGCCCTCACCCTCGCACTCTCCCGGCGGGAGAGGGGGCCGGAGCGTCGCGGCGAAGTGGGCACCATGAACCTCGCGGTCCTCCTCCTCCTGGCCTCGCCGCCGCTACCGGCCGAGGTGCTCGCCAGCCCCTTCGGCGTCGTCTGCCCCTGGCCCGAGGTGGGTGCGGGCGGTATGGGCGCCGTGTGGGTGCGCTGCGGCGCCGGCGCCACCGAGCTGGGCAACTGGCCCGGCAACGAGCCGTTCCCCGGCACCTTCCGCTTCGACCGCGCCGAGAGCGAATGGACCGGCTTCTACCAGAAGGAGCAGCTCGTCCCCACGCCGATCCTGGGCTACACCCCGCGCTGGGCGTCACGCTCGCCGGAGTCGGCCGACGCCCACGCCTACCCGCCCGACCCGTGGGCCATGCTGCGCTACGCCGAGGCGGTCTCGCGGCAGTTCGCCGGGCGCGTCTGGTACTGGGAGGTGTGGAACGAGCCGAACATCGAGTTCTTCCGCGGCGACATCGCCACCTACGCCGACCTGGTCAAGGCCGCCGCGGCCGGCGTGCGGCGCGGCAATCCGGCGGCGCGCGTGGTGCTCGGCGGCGTGGCCGGCGTGGATCGCCCGTTCCTCGACCGCTGCTACCAGCACGGCGTCCGCGACTTCGTCGACGTGGTCGCCTGCCACCCCTACCAGTGGGGCAACCAGTTCAACGATGGGTGGTTCTTCGACAAGCTGACCGGCCTGCGGACCTTGCTGAAGGGTTGGGGCGACGGCGATAGGCCGGTGTGGCTCAACGAGCTCGGCTGGTCGAGCGGCGGCGTCACCGAGGAGGAGCAGGCGCGGCTGCTGGTCCAGGCGTTCGTCAGCGGCATCGCTCGGCGCGACCTGGGCATCCAGCGCATGTTCTGGTTCTGCGTCAAGGACTGGGGCCACCCCGACTACGGCCTCTACGCCGACGACAGCCACAAGAAGCCGGCCTGGCATGGCTACCGGAACATGGTCCGGCAGCTCGCCGGGCGGCCGTGCGCAGGGCGGCTGAAGACCGACGCCTCCGTGCGGGCCTACGCCTTCGGCGAGGGCGACTCGTGCGTGGTGGTGGTCTGGTCTGCGGATCTGGCGGAGCACGCCGTGACGCTCCCCATCGCCGCCGCCCCGACGGCCGCGTGCGACCTGCTCGGCCAGCCGCTCACGCTGGCGGCGCCGGCCGCCGGCCGGCTGCCGCTCACCGCTCGGCCGGCGCCCAGCTACCTCACGGTGCCGCGCGCTGCGCTGTCCGACCTGGCTCCGCTGACCGCACTGGCCATCGCCGAGGGCGATCCGGCGCGGCATCCGCTGGTCTGGACCAGCGTCTATCCCCAGCCCGGCACCGACCTGCCCTGGCT
>JACPDV010000020.1:11550-15564 GCA_016183835.1 Armatimonadota bacterium | reverse complement strand
ACGTGGAGGTGGCCATGGTGGGCGCGGAGGAGGAGGAGCAGCGTTTCTGGGCGGCGCTCGACACCGACCGGCCGGAGCTGGAGGCGGTGAAGCAGGCCCTGGCCGTCGGGGATCGCGCCGCCGCGGGCGCGGCCCTGGCCAAGGAGCTGCGCGAGCGCTCAGGCCCGGTGCCGGACGCCGCCCTCGGCCCGGCCGACGACCGCACGCTGCAGCGTGCCGATGAGACCCTGGCCGGCACCTATCGGCTGGTCGGCTGCCCGGCCTACACCTACCCAGGCCCCATTGTCTGGAACGCCGATCCGTCGCACTACGAGCAGTGGGCCATCCAACTGAACCGCCACGCCGAGTGGCTGGCCCTGGGCGAGGCGTACCTCAGGACGCACGACGAGAAGTACGCGAGCTGCTGGGCCGCGCAGGTGCGCGACTGGGTGGCGGCGATGCCGGTCTACATCGGCCGGAACTGGATCCAGGGGCCCTACAACGAGGGCGGCAAGTCCTCGCTGTCGTTGGACGCGGGCATCCGCATGGGGCAGACCTGGTTCCAGTCGTTCGATGTCTTCCGGCACTCGCCGAGTGTGGACGACGCCACGCTGCTGTGCTTCGTGCGGAGCTGCTGGCAGCACGGCGAATACCTCATGCGGCCCGAGAACTTCCGCCACGGGAGCAACTGGGGCGCGATGGAGGCCAACGGGCTGTTCCACCTCGGCGTGCTGCTCCCGGAGCTCCGCGACGCCGCCACCTGGCGGCAGACCGCCATCGACCGGTTGAGCGGCGAGATCGACTACCAGGTCTACCCGGACGGCGCGCAGGTGGAGCTGGCCCCCGGGTACCACGGCGTCTCGCTGCACAACTTCCTCGGCACGATGCACCTGGCGAGGCTCAACGACGTCGCCCTACCGGCGGACTACGTGGCACGGCTCGAGCGGATGTTCGGCTACTACCTGAAGATCGCGCTCCCCGACCTGACCGCACCGGGGCTGAACGACAGCAGCCCGCACGGGGTGCAGGGCTACCTCCGCGACGGCTCGGCGCTGTTCCCGGCGCGCGAGGAGTACCGGTGGGCGCTGACCGGGCGCCGGGAGGGCCGCCCGCCCGACTACCTCTCCCTGGCCATGCCGTACGCCGGTTGGGTGGTCTTCCGCAGCGGCTGGGACGCCGGCGCGAAGTCCCTCTTGTTCGACGCCGGGCCGTTCGGCACCGGGCACCAGCACGAGGACAAGCTGCACCTGATCCTCCACGCCTACGGCTGGACGTTGGCAGGACCAGGCCTGCCGCCTGGACCCGACCGAGTTCCGCGCGAAGACGCCCGATACCCACGGCTTCCGCGCCGATGAGCGGTTCGAGTACGCCCGCTCGAGCCACACCGCCGGTTACGGGCCGCAGGGCGATCGCACGGTGCAGCACCGGCGCCGTGTGCTGTTCGTCAAGCCCGACTACTGGCTGGTGGTGGACGACGTGGCGGCAAAGGACGACCGCGAGCACACCGCGGACACCCTGTGGACCTTGAAGGCACCCGGCGCCGAGGTGGACGCGGTCACCCGGCAGGTGCTCTCCAGGTCGGCCGGGCCGCAGGGCGCGCGGCTGCAGATCCTGCCGTTCCGCGCGTCGATGGCGGACTCGGTGCGGGTGGCGCAGGGGGAGAGGGAGCCGGAGGTGATCGGGTGGCTGCCGCGCGGGTTCGAGCAGCTCACCGAAGCGCCGACGGCAATCCACCACGCAGCGTTCCGCGGGAAGCTGCTGGCGGCTTACGCCCTGGCGCCGTTCACCGGCGAGCAGCCGCCGATCGCGCGGGTGGAGGGTGACGGCCCGGCGTTCACGTTGGGCTTCGCCGACGGGCGGCAAGACCGGTTCGAGGTGACGCCGGAGGCGTTGCGGGCGGAGGTGGGCGGGGCTCGGTTCGAGGCGGTCGAGACCCCGGTAGGGTAGGCGCCGAGCGTGCGTGGCGCCAGCAAGTGGCCGTGTGGCACGGGCAGTCGGCTGCCCGTGTCCGGTACGACGCGACAGGCCACCTGCGTCGGACATGGGCAGCGGACTGCCCATGCCACACGCTGGTTGGTGGTTGAGAGGTGTACCGATGCGTTTGGACGAGTTGATCGACGCCCTGAGGTCACCGGATCTGGACCAACGTCCCTTCTCCTTTGCGGCCGACGGGTCCGCAGACGGGGTCCTTGCGCAAACGGAGATCCGGCCGTGCGACGGCCACCCGGCAGCGGAGTGGACCCTCCACCTGACCAACACCGGCACGGCGGACTCCCCCATCCTGAACGAGATCCAGGCGCTTGACCTGGTCTTCGAGTCTGCCGGCGATCCGTTGCTGCACTACGCCCGCGGCGGCGTCTGTTCGATGGACGACTTCCAACCGCTCCGCCGCGTCTTCAGCCCCGGCGCGACGCTCCGGCTGCAGCCCGGCGGCGGGCGCTCGTCGAGCGACTTCCTGCCGTTCTTCAACCTGCGACTCGGTCCGGACTGTGGTGTGATGCTCGGCATCGGCTGGTCGGGCGAGTGGGCCGCGCAGTTCGACCGGGTCGACGGCGGGCTGCGCGTCCGCATCGGCCAGGCGCACACGCACCTCCGCCTGCGTCCGGGCGAGTCCGTCCGCACCCCGCTGGTGCTGGTCATGCCCTACGAAGGCGACCAGCACGACGGGCAGAACGCGCTGCGCCGGCTGATCCTCGGCCACTATCGCCCGCGGCCGAACGGTGAACCACTCGAGCTGCCGCTGTTCCTCGGCAATTGGGGCGGCACCTCGGCCGCGATGCACCTGGCCAACGTGGACGCCTGCGCCGCGCACGACCTGCCGGCCGGGGTGTACTGGATCGACGCCGAGTGGTTCGGGCAGGGGCCGTGGTTCCACACCGTCGGCGACTGGCGGCCGAAGGCGGACCTCTACCCCGACGGCTTTGCGCCCATCAGTCAACGGTTGCGCGAGGGCGGCCGGGAGCTGCTGGCGTGGTTCGAGCCCGAGCGCGTGTGCGTCGGCACGCCG
The DNA here is from genome assembly GCA_016183835.1 of Armatimonadota bacterium. Classification (GTDB taxonomy): domain Bacteria; phylum Armatimonadota; class UBA10988; order UBA10988; family UBA10988; genus JACPDV01. Next base: position 12,578 of record JACPDV010000020.1, on the reverse strand, counting down.
TGGTACGACGAGTTGCGCGACTGGCTGTTGGACGTGCCCGAGGAGCTGCGGCACTACAACTGGGGCCGCTCGCAGTTCGAGCCGGAGTGGGTGCAGTGGGAGAGCCGGCGCAACCAGATCGGCGAAGCGGACCGGCTCTACAACCTGGCCATCCCCGCGGCGCGGGAGCACCTGACCCGCGTGATGGGCGACTGCATCGAGCGGTTCGGCCTGGGCTGGTTCCGGCACGACGCCAACATCGCGCCGCTGGAGTTCTGGTTGGCCGCCGACGCGCCCGACCGGCAGGGGATCACCGAAATCCGCTGGGTGGAGGGCCTGTACGCCTTCTGGGACGGGCTGCTGGAACGGTTCCCGCACCTCAAGATCGACAACTGCGCGAGCGGCGGGCGGCGCATCGACCTGGAATCGCTGTTGCGCAGCACCCCGCTCTGGCGCACGGATCACCCGGGCGACCCCATCGGCCGGCAGTGCCACACGCACGGCATCGCCGCGTGGGTGCCGCTCAACTCGACGGGCGGCGTCAACCCGGCGTACGACAGCGACTACCTGGTGCGCAGCACGTGGTCGGCGTCGCTGGCGTGCGGGCTGTTCGTCCGTGGCGACATGGCGCAGGCGGTCGGGCCAGGCGATGACTTCCCGTTCGGGGCGGCCCACCGCGCGCTGAGCCAGCTCCGCGACGCGCAGCGCTACTTCCTCGGAGACTACTACCCGTTGAGCTGCTACTCGCAGGCCCCGGACGCGTGGCTGGCGTGGCAATTCCACCTGCCAGGGACCGACGAGGGCCTGGTGCAGGCGTTCCGCCGGCCCCTCAGCCCCCACGCAGAGGCGCGGTACACGCTGCGCGGCCTGGACCCGGCGGGCGACTATGAGGTGACCGACCTGGACACCGGCGAGATGCGGCGGTGGGGCGGGGCGGAGCTGTTGGCGGCGGGCCTGCCGATCCGGACGGTGCAGCGGCCGGCGGCGGTGGTGGTGACGTATCGGCGGGTGCCGGCCGGCGCACCGTAGCGCCGAACCGGCGGCGCGGG
>JACPDV010000020.1:0-11503 GCA_016183835.1 Armatimonadota bacterium | reverse complement strand
TGTCGGCCGAGGTGGAAACCCAGATCGATGAGATGGTCCGCCGGCTGGTGGAGCAGTTCCACCCGGAGCGGATCATCCTGTTCGGCTCGCACGCGCGAGGCGATGCCGGACCGGACAGCGACGTGGACCTGATGGTGGTGATGCCGTTCGAGGGGTCGCGGCGGGACAAGGAGATCGAGGTGGCGCTGTCGCTCCACGACTTCGAGGTGGCGAAGGATGTGGTCGTCGTGCCGCCGGCGGATTTCGCTTGGCGGCGGGACACCATCGGCACGCTCGAGTACCCGGCTAGCCACGAAGGGGTCACGCTGTATGCCGACCGCCGAGCAGCTCCGCATCGTGGTGCGTGAATGGCTCCGATTCGCCGTGTCCGACCTGAACGCTGCAGAGCATCTGTGCGCGCTCCGTGACGAGAGCTTGGCGCCGCAAGTCGGGTTCCATGCGCAGCAGTGCGTCGAGAAGTCGCTGAAGGCTCTGCTCGTGAAGCACCAGCGGCCGGTTGAGCGACACCACGACATCGAGCGTCTCTTCCGTGCGGTGGACCCGAGTGAACGCCCGCATCTGGCGACCTCAGTGCAGCGGAGGCTGGGTCGCTATGCGACGGTCGAGCGCTACCCGGGTGCGCTCGATCCCCCGGACCAGGCTGACGCGGACGCGGCGCTCGCTGCTGCCAGACTGGTCCACAGGCATGTGCTGGCCGTGCTGGAGCCCTTCCTCGAGGAGGATCCGAGCTGAGCAGAACGGCGCCCCGCGGCTCCTTGTGCGCGCCATGCTGGTGGTGCGGGTGAGTCCAGGCCAGGCTGCCCGGGCCGACCCACGCAGACGACCCATGCCCGACCTGGCCGGCCTACGCATCGCCTCCCTGGTGGACGCCCAGTTCGAGGACCTCGAGATGTGGTACCCCACCTACCTGCTCCGCAGCGCCGCCGTCGAGGTGCCGCTGGTCGGTCCCGAGGCCGGGCGGGAGTACTTCGGCAAGCACGGTGTGCCGGCCGTGGCCGACCTCGACTACTCCGCGCTCGATCCGGCCGCGTTCCACGGCGTGCTGATCCCTGGCGGCTGGGCGCCCGACCGGATCCGGCGCGAGGCGCGTGTGCTCGACTTCGTCCGCGCCCTCGACCAGCAGGGCAAGCTCGTCGCGCATATCTGCCATGCCGGGTGGGTGGTGGCCTCCGCCGGAATCTGCCGCGGCCGGCGGATGACTTCCACGCCCGGGATCAAGGACGACCTGATCCACGCCGGCGCGGAGTGGGTGGACGAGGAGACCGTGATCGACCGCAACATGGTCTCCGCGCGGCGGCCGGGCGATCTGCCGGCTTACGGGAACGGTTTGCTGAAGGTGCTGCGAGCGCAGCCGTGAGGGTCAGATGGGGAAGATGGCGTCCACCGCCAGGGCGAACCCGGGCAGGAGGGCCTCGCAGGTGAGCGTGTCACCGCGACCCAGGAGGGTGATCTCATCGCCCGGACCGAAGACCGTGATCTGTGCCCGTCTCGGCCACGCCACCACGGCCATCTGTACCCCGGCGAGCAGCCACTGCGCGACCTTGGCCAGCACCTCGCCCCGCCGATCGTGTTCCGAGACCACCTCGACCACCAGGTCGGGCGGAGTGTCGAGGTACTGCGTGAACCCCGGTTCCACCCCGCGGGCCGCCGCGTAGAACGCCCCGTCCGGCGCTCGCACCGTGTCGGGGCCGCGCGCCAGGATCACGCCGGGGTCGTTGAGCAGGGACAGCCCAAGCTTGTTGGCATCGACCCAACCGCCGAGTGGAACCATGATCCTCGCACACACGAGCCCGTGTCCCGGAAACGCTGGCGGCATTTCCACCACCTCCCCCGCGATCAGCTCCTGCCGCATGCCGTTGTCGGGCAGCGCCGCGAACTCTTCGGCGGTGAGCAACCGGGCAGCCCTGGCCTCGCTCATGGTCACCCTCCGAGCCCATTGTACCCCATCCGAAAGGCAGCCGCACCCGTGGTGGTCGATCGGCTGCCCGGCGAGGATCCCGCGTCGCCGAAGAGAACCCGCCACGCATCCGTCTGGTGAGGTGGTCGGCGCGATGCGACAGTTGACGTTGGCGGTCTGGCTGAGCGGCGCGGTGGCGGTGGCGGCGGCGCAGCCCGCACCTTGGCCGTACCTGGTGGCGGACTACTCGGGCGGCAAGGTGGCGCTGGTCGAGCCCGACGGCAAGATCGCCTGGGAGGAGCGCGCCCCCAGTACGTGCGACGTGTGGCTCCTGCCCGGCGGGAACATCCTCTTCGCCTGGCTCCGCGGCGCCAAAGAGGTCACGCGCGACCACACGGTGGTGTGGCAGTACCAGGCCGCCGCGAACGAAGAGGTCTACGGCTGCCAGCGGCTGCCCAACGGCGACACGCTGGTGGGCGAGCTGGGCGCCTGCCGCGCGATCGAGGTCGCCCCCGACGGCCGCACCATTCACAAGGAGGTCAGGCTGCCGGCCACCGGCGACCAGCACGTCCGCTTCCGCAACCTGCGCAAGCTGGCCAACGGGCACTACCTCTTCGTCGCGCTCAACGAGGCGATGGTCAAGGAGCTGGACGGCGACGGGCAGGTGGTCTGGTCGGCCAAGGCGCTGGGCAATCCGTTCTGCGCAGTGCGGCTGGCGAACGGCAACACGCTGGTCGGCTGCGGCGACGGCCATGCCATCCAGGAGTTCGACGCGGAGGGCAAGGTGGTCTGGCAGGTGGGCGAGTTCGAGCCGGTGTGGGTGGATGAGCAGGGGCGGGAGTCGGTGGTGCCGCTGCGCTTCGTGGCCGGCGTGGAGCGGCTGCCGGACGGGAACACGCTGGTCTGCAACTGGCTCGGCCACGGCTACGTCGGGCACGGCCCACACCTGCTGCTGATCACGCCAGACAAGCAGGTGGTGTGGCGCAACGACGACCACGCGCAGTTCACGGCGGTGTCGGGCGTCTGCGTGGCCGGGGTGGAGAGGGCGGCGCGATAGCCGGCCGGTGACCTCCGTGGCCTCTCGTCCCCGGCCCTTCCTCCGCTGGCGCAAAAGAAGGGCCGGAGGCGGGGCCGACGCGTCACAGCGCGTTCGCGTCGCCGAGCCCGTTCCAGAGTCCGTTGTCGGGAGTGCCGTCGAGGTTTGAGTCGTCCATGGCGCTGAGCTTCATGGCCTTGCCGTGCCCGTCGCAGAAGGCCACGTTGACCAGCGAGTTGTGCCGCTCTGCCGACTTGCCACTGCCGCGCGCCGAGGTGAGGGGCGGGTCGATGGTGTACTGCCCCGCGACGCCGGAGTTGACCCCGTTGGTATCGGCGATGCAGACGGTCGCCGCGGGAGCGAGGATGGCCGCATCCGTGGCCGCCCAGGGGAAGCGGCTGTTGCCGAGATACTGGTAGTTGAAGCCGTAGCCGCCGTACTTCTCAGCCGAGTTGAACGCAAAGCTCTTGCCGAAGATCGTGGGGTCCGCCGAGTTGCAGCGGAAGACGGCCGCGTTCTTCACATAGGGCTGCACGTAGTCGGGCCACCGCAGGCGGGGCGACATCGACGAGGGCGAGGACATCATCGGGAAGGCTTCGTAATCGGTCTCGTACATCCGTACGGCGGTACCGAGCTGCCTGAGGTTGGACAGGCAACTTGTCTGGCGCGCCTTCTCCCTCGCCAAGGCGAAGACGGGGAAGAGGATCGCCGCCAGGATCGCGATAATCGCGATCACGACCAGCAGCTCGATCAGGGTGAAGGCCCGTGGACGACGAGCGTGGGGGGACATGCATGGTTCTCCGTGCCGGCCCTTCGCCGGCGAGTCGTGGTCTGGTCGGCCGCCACGCCGGGGCCGGGACACGCCCGGCCCGACAACGCCACCTCGGGGCCGGCGCGCCCGGTCTGCCGGCTGTCGCGGCGAGAGCTTAACTGAGAATGGTAACCATTTTCATCTGCGACCGACGGAGGAGGAGGATAAGCGCCGACGGCACCGTTGTCAAGAGGGTTTTCAGATAGCAATGTCGGCAAATGGTCGCGAGCGCCTGAACAGAGACCGCCAGCGCCTTCCGGGGGATCCACGGAGCACGGACGGAGGCGAGGGGGGCCGAGGGCACGTCGTCCGGGTTCCGCAGCGTCCCCCTCGGATCCGCTCTCCAGGCAGCGTGTTGGACCATCCCTTTGTGCCGATAGTCTCGGCGTCGCAGCGTGACCAAGCTGCTGGAGGGGATGGGTTGGAGCCAAGAGCGGTCAGCGGCGGCTGCACGCCGCACCGGGCGTCGAGCAGACACGATCCGAGGGCCGCCGGCTCACTCCCTCCGGGGCCGCTCTGGCAGGAAGCTGTCGCCTTCGCCGGGCTCGTCCGGCGGCGGAGGGTCGGCCTTCGGCGCGCGCTCGGGGAGGAAGCTCTGGCTCGGGTCGCCCGGTTCGTTCCGCGGCGGGAGCGGCGCCGGGCCAGCCGCGGGCGGCGGAGTGCCGGGGTCCTGTGGATGCTCCGTGGGAAGGAGCGGATCGCCCGGCAGAAACGCCCGCGAGCCGGCCTCCGGCGTCCCGCGCAGCCGCCGCCGGAGCTTACGTCGCAGGTCGTTCAGGTGGTCCATCGGCCGCTCCTCAGTACCCTCGCAGCGACGTGCTCTCGCGCCTCGGCAGGCCCTCCTTGCGTGCGCGGGGCAGCACTACGTACCGCAGTCCGTGCTCCTCGCAGAAGGCCCGCTTCTCCGGCTTGTCGCCGTCCTCGTTGACGAGGTAGATGTCCGGCCGGATCCGCTCGATCTCGGGCGCCGCGTCCATCCAACCCTCGCCCGTGGAAACCAGTGCTGCGTGCACATGGCGGATCGAGCCGACCATGTAGCGCCGCTCCTGCTCCCCGTACAACGGATGACCCTCGCCCTTGAGCAGACGCACGTTGGCGTCGTGGCCCACCACGACGTACAGCTCGCCGTGCTCGGCGGCCTCCTCGAAGAAGCGCACGTGGCCCGAATGCAGCCAGTCGTAGCAGCCGGTGACGAGCACCTTCGGCCGGCCGGTGGACGGCGGCGGCGGCAGCTCCGGAAAGCCCTCCAACTCGTGGTCGCGGATCACCTCCACCGGCAGCCCGCCCGTGCGCGCGGCGACGTTGACCAGCGGACCCGCCGCCGACTCGGGCACCGCCAGCATCCGCTCGCCCTCAGCGTCCGGCAGCGCGCCCGGCTCGTCGGTGAGGCTCACCGACGAGACGTAGCGCAGCGCCTCGAGGTAGTACCGGCGCTCCGCGGCGGGGAAGCGCGGCGCCTGCCCCGTGGCGCGCTCGACCGCGACATCGCTCCACAGGACGACGTGCACCCGCCCGCGCCGCGCGGCCTCGTGCAGGAGCCGCACGTGCGCGCTGCCCGGGTTGTCGAAGTCGCCGGTGACCAGGACGGTCCGCATGCTGTTGCCTGCCTAGTAGAGCGATGGCCCGGACGGCAGATACTGCTTCAGTCTACCGAACGGCGCCGAGGTGAGGAAGTGGAAGGTGACGCTCAGCCGCAATCCGGCGGCGACGACGATCCGCAGCGCCGCGTGGTTGATCCCCGGCACGGCGATGCGGAACGCCGGCAAGCGCGCCGCCGCGTCCGACAGGGCCGCCGTCACCACCGCCTCCGCGTCGGCCGGACTGCGCCACGCCACCGGGCCGAGCACCGGCCCGCTCAGGTAGTAGTAGCCGGCCACGGAGCCGTCCCGCACCACCAGCCGCCCCGAGCAGCGCGGCGAGGCGGCCCACAGGTCGTGGTCGGGATCCCGTCGCGTCCCGCGCACCAGCGCGTCCAGGGCGCGCGCGTCCTCCGTCTCCAGGTCGTGGGTTGAGTAACCCGCCGGCACGGCGGACAGTTGCTTCGGCGCGCCTTCGAACACCAGGATCGGGTAGCCCGGCAGCATCCCGAGCTTCATGTAGGAGGCCAAGGCGGCCTGATCCATGGACGACCAGGTGAAGAACGTGGTGGCCCCGGCCCGCTCGCCCTCGGCCTTGAGCGCCCGGAGGAGCGGCAGCCCGATGCCCCGACACTGCAGCGCCGGTCGGGTCCAGAAGGCGGAAAGGTACCAGAGCTCGTCGCGGACCACCGCGCCGGCGATGGCCGCCACCTCGCCGTCCGCCTCGGCCACGAGGAAGCTGCCCGTGCGGAGGATGTGCTCGTAGGCGGGCAGCACCACTTCGCGCGGCGCCGGCTGCGTGGCGACACGGTGGCGGGCGTGCATGTCGACGAGCGAGGCGAGGAACACGTCGACCATCGCCGGCAGATCCTCGACCCGCGCGGGCCGGTACGTCACCTCCACGGCGCCATCCCCTCCCCGGGGCGTGCTACCCCGTGCGCACCGACACCTTCGCCGCGCCCGGCACCGGCTCCTCGGCGACCACGAACAGATACCCACCGCCGCAGCCCGAGTACATCGCCCCCGGGTAGCGCGACTGGTACCAGCCCAGCAGCCCCTTGAGGTCCAACGTAACCGTCGGGTGCCGCACCGTGTGGGGCAGGAGCGCTTCATCGCCCGGCCGGGCCCGGCCAGGTCGCACGCCACGATCGCATCCCAGCAGTCGCGCCCGGTCTGCCCCAACCGCCGGGCCCACGCGGGGTCGAGGCGCTTCTCGCCCAGCGGACCGTAGCGCGGCGGCCGTTGCGCCACGGGCACCAGGTGAAACACCGCCTCGATCCAGCGCGCCAGCGCCGGGTCGCAGGTGTTCTCGATGTGCGCGGGGAAGTAGCCGCCTTCGTGGTCGGCGCGGTAGTCGAGGCGGCTGATGCCGGGATAGATCAGCCCGATCATGTCCTGCGACCCGCTCGGCTCGGACTTGTCGCGGTTCTCCGCCTCGTACAGCTCGCGCGTCAGCTCGGCGGGGTCGCGGTCGGGCAGCGCGCCGCCCCACAGCTCCATCGCCACCTTCCGCGTGCCCGTGGCCATGCCGCAGCGGTCCATGTAGCGCACCGTCGGCCGCAGCCCCACCACCACCATCGAGCCCGGCGGTTCCGGGTCGAGGCGCGAGACGAACGGCTGGTCGATCCACCCGCCCGCCAGCGCCATCCGATAGGGCATCTCGCCGATTACCCCGGTCAGATCCATCGCCGCCCGCCTCTCAGTCCTCCACCACCCGCTTGCCGGCCTTGCGATCGGCATACTGCTCGGCGATCCAGGCGTAGGTCTGCTCCATGCCGGTGCGCAGCGGCGTGCTCGGCTCCCAGCCGAGCACCTGGCGGATGAACGTGTTGTCGCTGTTCCGCCCGGCCACGCCTTTCGGCGCGTCGGGGTCGTAGCGGCGCTGCAGCTTCGCGCCGGCGATGTCCTCCACCATCGACACCAGGTCGTTGATGGAGATCAGCTCCTCGCTGCCCAGGTTGATGGGCACGGCGATCAGGTCGTCGCAGTGCATGATGCGGTCGATGCCGTAGGTGCAATCGTCGACGTAGCAGAAGCTGCGGGTCTGCGTGCCGTCGCCCCAGATCTCGATGTCGTAGTGGCCGGTATCCTGCGCCTCGATCACCTTCCGGCACATCGCCGCCGGGGCCTTCTCCCGCCCGCCGAACCAGGTGCCGCGCGGACCGAAGATGTTGTGGAAGCGCGCGATGTGCGTCTCCAGCCCGCGCTCGCACCAGTACTCCTGGCAGAACATCTCGGACAGCAGCTTCTCCCACCCGTACCCGCGCTCGGCCAGGGCGGGGTAGGCGTCGGACTCCTTGAGCCCGCGAGCGTTGGGGTCCTTCTGCAGGTCGGTGTTGTAGGCGCAGGCCGAGGAGCTGAAGAAGTAGCGCCGCGCGCCGGCGCGCCAGGCGGCGTCGATCAGGTGGGTGTTGATCAGGATGCTGCGCAGGCACTCCACCCGGAAGTGCTCGATGAAGCCCATCCCGCCCATGTCGGCGGCCAGGTTGTAGACCTCGACCGCGTTCTCCACAGCGCGGGCGGCGTGCTCCTTCTCGCTCAGGTCCAGCGACAGGCAGACGGCGCCCGGTACCCGCTGATACCACTGCGGCAGTGGCTTCCGATCCACGGCGCGGAGGTTGGTGTAGCCCTGTTCCGCGAAGTAGCGCACCAGCGCGCCGCCGATGAACCCGCCCGCGCCCGTCACCACGATCAGGTCGTCCGGCGCCAGATCGCGCTGCACCGGCACCTTGTCCGCGTATCCCATGTCGAACACCTCTTCTTCGGGTCTTGTCGTGACACAGCTCGCGGGTCACGTCCGCGGCGGGCGAACCACGGGGAACCCGCCGCCCACCGTGGACTGCGCCCGCAGCGGGCCGCCGCTGGAGCGCCGGACCACCACCTCGGTGGGCAGGACCACCTGCCGCGGCTCGTCCGGCGCGCGGCCGTGCAGCCGGTCGAGCAGCAGCTCCACGGCGCGCCGGCCCATGGCGTGCGCGGGCTGCGTCGCCACCGTCAGGAACGGGTCGGTGAGGAGCGCCGTGGGGAGATCGTCGAAGCCCACCAGCGCCACCTCCTCGGGCACCTGCCGGCCGCCCTGCCTCAGCGCATTGAGCGCGCCGATCGCGAGCAGGTTGTTGGCCGCGAAGATCGCCGTGGGGTGCGGCACGCCCCCCATGGCCCGCAGGGTCAGGCCGGAGCCGCTGGGCTGCGTCAGGTCGCCCCGGTAGATAGGGCACGTTTCGGCCAGTCCGGCCTCGGCCATCGCGCGCCGCCAGCCGGCCACCCGATCGTCGGCGGTGGACACCCCCGCCGGCCCGGCCAGCATCGCCAGGCTGCGGTGACCCAGCGAGAGCAGCAGCTTGCCCAGTGCGTAGGCCCCGCCCTCGGAATCGCAGCGGACGCCGTCCACGCCGGCCTCCTCGGCCCGGCGGTCGAGCACCACCACCGGCGTGTCCTGCGCCCGGATCGCGCCCCCGGAGCGCACGCTGCTCGGTCTCCGGCCGCTCGCCGGTGTTGCACAGGATCACCAGGTAGCCGGCCTCGGCCGCCGCCTCCTCGACCCCGCGGGCCACCTCGGTGAAGAACGGATTGCCCAAGTCGCTCAGCACGAGCGCCAACGTCTCCGTCCTGCGCGAGCGAAGGCTGCGCGCCAGGGTGTTGGGCACGTAACCCAGCTCGGCCGCGGCGGCCTCGATCCGTGCCCGCGTTTCGCCCGCCACGTAGCCCGAGCGGCTCAGCGCGCGCGAGACGGTGATCGGCGCCACGCCCGCCAGCTTCGCCACGTCCTGGATGGTCGGCATGTGCGCTCCCCGGCCGTTCCTATGGTATCGTTACCATCATAGCCATCCGGCGCGGCGTTGTCAAGCGCGCAGAGGAGCGCGCGCCTCCAGGCGCGCCGTCTTCGCCGCTCTCGCAGGGGAGAGGTGCGCGCGTGGGGGCCTCGATGTTGCTTAGGGCGTGGGGACGGGGATGCGCGGCTGGAGCCACGCGCTCCATTGGCAGGGAATCCAGACTGGAAGCGAAGCTCTGGCCGGGAGACGGCGGCATGAACGTCCTGGTGGTGGGCTGCGACACTTTGGGTGCGGGGCACTGCGGCTGCTACGGATATCATCGCGACACCACCCCGCATCTCGACCAGCTCGCCCGCCGCGGAGTGCGGCTGGCCAACCACTACACGGTCGCGCCCACTTGCACGCCGTCGTGGACCAGCCTGATCACCGGCTGGGCGCCGGTCCGCCACCGGGTCAGCGCCACGCTCTGGATGTGGGAGAACCTGCGCAGCCAGATCCTCAACGACGCGGTCCCTACGGTGGCCGAGCTGTTCCAGGAGGCCGGCTTCACCACGGCCGCGTTCTCGTTCCTCCACCACCTAATGGCGCACTTCCCCACCTGGTTCGTGCGCGGCTACGAGTACCACATCAACCCCAACCGCGCCCGCTTGCGCAACCGCGACATGAGCTGCACCTCCGCCGACGAGATGAACCGCCGCCTCTTCCCCTGGCTCGAACAGCATCGTGACGAGCCCTTCTTCGCCTTTTTGACCTACTGGGAGCCGCACCAGCCGTACTACCACACCGCCGAGTTCGCGCACCGGTTCGAGGGCGACGAACTGCCTACGGTGGACACGCCCGGCGGGGCCTACATCCCCGGGTTCGGGTTGGCGGCGCACCTGAACGAGCGGACCCGGCGCGACTTGGACCGCTACGACCGGAGCGTGGCCTACGTGGACGACCGTCTCGGCCGGCTGGTGGACAAGCTGGCCGATCTCGACCTGCTCGACGACACGCTGATCATGGTCACGTCGGACCACGGCGAGTGCATGATGGAGCACGGCATCGCGTTCGAGCACCGCGGGCAACACGACCCCACGGTGCGCGTGCCGATGGTCTTCTGTCACCCTTCGCTGCCGGCGGGCCGCGTCGTGAGCACGGGCACGCAGGCGACTGACCTAACGCCGACGCTGCTGCACCTGGCCGGCCTCGCGGGCGACTTCACTGACGAGTTGGGCCAGATGGACGGCCGCAGCCTGGCGCCGGAGCTGCGCGGCGAGACGGACGGGCCGGCCGACTGGGCGATCGTGACGGAGCAGGCGGAGGACATGGCGGCGACGCGCGCGCTGCACACGCCGGAGTGGACGTGGATACGGCGGTTCATGGAGACCGTGATCGACCCACCGGTGCGCTATCGCGACTACGACGCGCCGCAGGAGCTGTACCACCGCGCGACCGACCCGTGGCAGACGGTGAACGTGGTGGCGAAGCACCCGGAGGTGGCGGCGGCGATGGACGCGCAGTTGCTGCGCTGGGTGGCGGATCGGCAGGCGCCGGGGCAGTGCGACCCGCTGCTCGACCCGCTGTTGCTGGAGCTGAACGCGCTGCACCGCCGGGGTCACATCCGCTGGCGGTGGGAGGAGCGGCGCGGCGCGCTGAAGAAGACGAGGGACCCGCGGGCCGGCTCGGCGCCGGAGCGGGAGGGATGACCGCCATGTACGAGTGGCTGGAGATCAAGGGGTTTCGCGGGATACGCGAGCTGCGGATCGAGGGGCTGCGGCGGGTGAATGTGTTCGTGGGGGAGAACGGTACCGGCAAGTCGACTGTGCTGGAGGCAGTCGCGATGGTCTGCAGCGGGGCCAACGCAGAGATGCCGCTCATCCTGAACCAGACGCGTGGTGTCCCACTCGTCGCCGAATCTCATAGCATCGCGGCGCTGTTCCGGGAGCCGGGTTGGGGCGAGGATGCACCGCCGGTGTTCTCTGTGGCTGCCGGCCCGATGGAGGACGGTGAGAGGGTACTGCTGTCGGTGGGAGGAGTGAGGCAGTTCGGGCCAACCCTTGGCGACCGTGTGGCCGTTGTATCGAGCGCGGCGACCCTCCTCGGGCTGAAGGCGGCGCTGCACCTGCCGGGCCGAAAGAACGAGGGCCACCAGTGGGTACGGGAGGGCGAGCACAAGCCGCCTGGTTCCGTGGCGCGTACCCACATGCACTACCACATCGGTCGTGGGATCGTGTCGGGTTGGCTGGCCAGACTCCTAGCATCGGCCTCGGACAGTAGGCAGAAGCCTCGGCTGATCGACTTCCTGCGGCGACAACGCGCCGACTTGGCAGACCTGGAGAGCCGCCCGGTCGGCGACGGCACCTCTGTGTTCGCCGTCTTCGACGAAGCTCCAGCGCTCCCGATCGAGGTGATGGGTGATGGCTTGTT
>JACPDV010000523.1 GCA_016183835.1 Armatimonadota bacterium | reverse complement strand
GCACTGGGCATGTCGTGGTGGCGCGGCACCGCGTCGGGCACGACCTCGCCCGGCACCGTCCGCCACGCGCCGTCGACCCACAGGCGCACCTCGACCGTGGCCCAGGGTGAGGCGATCACGGTCACGGTGTTGATCTCCCGCGGCTCGGGCAGGCGCACCTCGAGCCAGCGCCCGGCGCTGGTGAAGTCCTTCTTGCCCCACTCCGGCACGGCTTCCGTGCGGAAGCCCTCGCCTACGCGCCAGGGAGTGTTCGGCCAGCCGTCGATGACCCGGTACCACACCGACCAGAGCGCCTGGTTGGCGTCCGGGAAGCCCCACGACGCCTCCAGCCGCGCGCCCTGCTGGAACGTGCAGAGCGATGGGTACGCCGCGTCCTGCTCCGCCTGCAACCGCGCCACCTCCGCCTCCACACTGGTCACCGCGGGCAGCGACTCCAGCCCTTGCGGCGCGGTGGTGAGGAGGTGCGTCTCGAACGGTTCGAACGCCAGCTCGACCCGCTCGCCCACCGGAGTCACGTGGCGCGCCTCGGAAACCACGGTGAGCTGGCGGCCGGCCAGCCCCGGCACGGTGAGGACGGCCTTCTGCGGCTGGTCGCTGCTGTTCGCGGCGACGATGAAGAGGTCGTCGCCGCGCTGGCGGGCGGACACGTACACCGGCGGCGCGTCGCACGCCACCGGCCGGTCCGGCTCATGCTCCAGCAGCCACGGGAAGAGCGCGGTCAGCTCGGCCAGGTGATGCTCGTACCCACGCCAGAAGGCCGGGTAGGCCTCCCTGATCCAGAAGCCCTGGACCTGAAAGCTGTAGTAGCAGAGCCCCTTGGCCCCGAGGGCGATGGTCAGCCAGGGCATCGTCCGCAGCTCACGGTAGGTGGGGAGACGGCCGTCCTCGAAGACGAGCCCGCCCGGCCCGTTGCCGTTCCGGGCGCGGCAGTAGGGCTCCCACGGGAACGACTGCGGGATGAACCAGAGCGCGCGGTTCGGCACCTGCGCGGCGCGGCCGGCGACGGTGCGCGCGACCAAGTCCGTGAAGCGGCCCGGCGCCGGATAGCAGTCCACCATCATGGCATCGGCGACGCCGCGGTAGGTGAGCTGGTCGCCGTTGTTGCAGCCGGCGGCGAGGTGGTAGGGGTCGATCCCGCGCGGGAGGTCGCAGAGCCGGTTGAGCTTCTCCGGCGGCGTGCGGCCGGGCGTCGGCTCGTCGTAGAGGTAGTAGGCCAGCAGCGCCGGGGAGTCCATGATCGAGCGGACGTAGGCGGCGACCTCCTCGTCCGACCATTCGGGCTCGTGGTAGTAGGGCGCCTTGGCATGGGTGCCCTGGACCTGCGTGATGACCCGCAGACCGGCCTCCTGAGCGGCCTTCAGGTAGGCGGTGTCGGCTGGACTGTAGGTCTGCACCGTGTTGAAGCCGAGCTGCTTGAGGTAGCCGAACTGGCTCACCGGCGCCTGGTAGATGCCGAGCGGGAAGAACGGCTCGCCGTTAACGAGCGTCACGCCGTCGTCGCGGAGGAGCACTTCGTCGCGGGCCGGCGGGTGCTGCGTGATGGCGAACTCGCGCTGCTGGAGCGGCTGCCCGTCGCGCAGCAGCGCGAACCGCGCGGTCAGTCGGTCGCCATCGCGCAGCGCGGGCTTCGGCACAGCCAGCAGCGGCTGTTGCCCGGGCGCCGCCTCCACCCGGCCAACCTCCGTGCCGTCGGGCCGGAGCACGGTCAGCCGTAGCAACGTGCCGGCGAACTCGGCCGGCGGTGCCTGCGGCGCGATCCGCACGGCGACCTGGTCCTCAGGGTGCGAGTGAAAGTACGCGCCGTGGAAGCTGGGGCTGACCAGCGCCACGTCGAGCACGGCCGGATCGGTCAGGTCCCAGGTGGCGAGGCGGAGGTTATCGACGAACAGCACGGTCGGCTCGGGCGGCCGGCGCATGAGGAGGTAGATGGAGGCGATGCGGGTCAGGTCGAGCGTCGCGGCGAGGTCGGTGAGGGGGAAGCGCAGTGTGGTCCAGCCGCCAGGCGGGACGGGGGCGTAGGTGTACCAGTTCTGCTTGCCGTCCGCGCCGCCGCTGATGGAGACGCCGATCTCGCTGGCGTCTGCGTTGCCGGTGGCCACGTCGAGGAGCAGGAAGGCGTAGCCCGACCAGTCGCCCGGCGCGCCGGCGTCCGCGGGCTTGAAGGTGACGCCGGGCCACTCGCCCTTCCCCGGCGCATGTTGCTCGAACGCCATGCGGAGGCACCGCCGGCCCTGGCTGGCACGCTCGTCGGTGACGGCGGCGGCAGGCGCGGCAGCCGAGGTGAACACGGCGTCGCGGGCGGGATCCTCGAAATCGACCAGCGTCCGGTCGGCGGCCAGGGCGCCGGCGAGGAGGGCTGCCGCGGCAAAGGCGAACATGGTTGTCCCCGGCCCACCGGGTTCGCGACGTGCCGTCTGTGTCCTGCTGCGCCGCGCGACGGCCGGTTCGCAGCGGTCGGAGAACCCCCCTCCCGCCTCCCCCCGCTGCGCAGGGGGAGGAGCAGACAAGCCGCCGCGCGCCGCCGCTCATTCCGCTGGATCCCCACGCGTTGACCACCCCCAGGTGTAGTGCTAACCTGAGCCCATGAACACGCCCGACGCGCTGCTCCGCACCGTTGCCGCGGCCTGGGTGGCGGGGTCGCTCGACGGCGCTGCCATCGACAACCTCAAGCTCTGGCTCGCCCACGAAGCCTTCGCATCGTATCGGGCCGATGTGGAGGCCCTGCTCGCCGGCGCCGACTGGCCTGCCATCCAGGATGCCTTCGGCGACGTGCTCCCCTTCGGCACCGCCGGCCGGCGCGGCACCGAGGGCGCCGGACCCAACCGCATCAACGAGCGGACCATCGCCGAGACCGCCGCCGGACTGGCCGACTGCGTCCGCGAAGCCCTCCCCGGCGAGGAGCCGACCTGCGTGGTGGCCTGCGACGCTCGCCGTCGCAGCCGCGCCTACGCCGAGCTGTGCGCCGAGGCGCTGGCCGCCCGCGGCTGCCGCGTGCTGCTCTTCGACGGACCCGCTGCCACGCCCATGCTGGCCTACACCGTGCTGGCCCGCGGCGCGAGCTGCGGGTTGATGATCACCGCCAGCCACAATCCGCCCGAGTACAACGGGATCAAGGCCTACTGGCGTCACGGCGGCCAGGTGGTGCCACCGCACGACGAGGCCATCATCGACGCCGGCCAGGCGTTGCAGCGCGCCGTCATCGACCGGCTGCCCCTCGCCGATGCCGTGGCCAAGGGGCACGTCAGCGTGCTCGGGCCCGACGCCGACGAGGACTACTGGCACTACGTTGCCGGCCAGGCGCTGGACACCGCCCGCGACGCGGTGATCGCCTACAGCCCGCTCGAGGGCGTCGGCATGCGCTGCGTGGCGCCGGTGTTGGAGCGCGCCGGGTTCACCGGGGTGCACGTGGTGGCGAGCCAGGCGGAGCCGTCCAGCGAGTTCGCCAACGTGCCCGCCGGGATCGCCAACCCCGAGGTGCCCAAGGCGATGGGGCAGGTCCTGGCGCTGTGCCGCGAGGTGGGCGCCGACGCCGGGATCGCGTCCGACCCCGACGCCGACCGGATCGGCCTCTACGCCCGCGACCCCGACAGCCCCGAGGGCTACCGCTTCATCACCGGGCAGCAGATCGGCGTGCTGGTGGCGTGGTTGGCCTGCGAGGGGCTGCGCCGCCGGTGCAAGCTGATCGGCGGGCGAAGCACTGTGCTCAAGACCGCCGTGACCAACGAGTTGGTCAGCCGCGTCGCCGAGTCGTATGGCGTGACGGTGGTCGGCGACCTGCCCGTGGGCTTCCGCTGGATGGGCGAGGTGCTCGACGTGGGGATGGACGACGGCGACCTGGTGGTGGCCGTCGAGGAGAGCCACGGCGTCAACCGCGGCGGGCGCGTGCGTGACAAGGACGCCGCCTCCGCCGCCCTGGCCCTCTGCGAGCTGACCGCCCGGCTCAAGGCCGAGGGCCGCAGCATCCCGCAGCTCCTCGACGAGCTCTACCTGCGCCACGGCTACCACCACGAATGGCTCCACAACGAGACCATGGCCGACCGCCGGGCCATGCGCCGGCTGCTCAACAACCTGCGCGAGCACCCGCCGGCCAAGATCGGCGGGCTGAAGGTGGAGTCGCACGAGGACCGGCTGCGCGACGGCTGGGCCAATCCTTGCTCGGGCCGGGTCGAGCGCGAGGACTTCATCATCTACCATCTGGCCGGCGACGGGAGGGTCGACGGCGTGCGCTTGGCGATGCGGCCGAGCGGCACCGAGCCGAAGCTGAAGATCTACGCCCTGGGCCATCGCCAGGTCCGCGGCGACGCCCTGCCCACCGTCAAGGCGCAGGTGGCGGAGGTGGTCAACGCGCTCCCGCGGACACTGCTCGACCTGGCCGGAGGGTAGCCCCGCGCCACGCCGAACTCCGCCGGCGCCCCGGGAGTACCGCCCGTGTCCTCGCCGCTTCGCGCCGGATTCGCTACCGCCGACGTGACCCCCGACCTGGGCTGCCGCCTCTACGGCTACCCGCAGCCCGACCGCACCGCCGACGCCGTGGGCGACCCGCTCTATGTCCGCGCGCTGGTCCTCGAGCAGGGCGGCCTCCTCGCCGCCTGGATCGTGCTCGACTGGTGCATGATCGAGGACGACACCGTCGCCGCCTACCGGGCCGCCATCGCCGCGCGCACCGGCATCCCGCCGGCGCACGTCACCCTCGGCGTCATCCAGACCCACAGCGGCCCGGCCACGCAGAGCGCCCACGGCTGGGGCGACCGCGACGTGGCCTACCTGGAGCGCTGCCAGCCGGTGATCGTCGACGCGGTAGCCGCGGCGCAGGCGGCGCTGCGGCCGGCCCGGCTCGCGATCGGCACCACCCAGAGCGACGTCGGCGTGAACCGCCGCGAGGTGCTCGAAAACCACGGCATCGGGCTGGGCTACAACCCCTGGGGGCCGTACGACCCGACGATGACGGTGCTCCGCCTGCAGGCCGACGACGGGCCGGTGGTCAGCATCGTACACTACGGCGCCCATCCCACATCGCAGGGCGCGGTGCGGTTCATCTCGCGCGATTGGCCGGGCGTGCTGGTCGACCGGCTGGAGGCGGTGACCGGTGGGCCGGCGATGTTCATCAACGGGGCGGTGGGCGACGTGGGTCCGCGGCTGAGCGTGCCGGCCACCACCGGCGATGGCGCGGAGGCCTCGCGCGAGGTGGGCTACCGCGCCGCCGCGCATGCGGCCCGGGCGCTCCGCGGGCTGCGCGACTGGCGCGACGTAGAGCTGGCGGTGCACTGCGACGAGATCCTGCTCCCCTACGCCGCCCTGCCGCCGCTCGCCGAGGCCGAGGCACAGATGGCGGCGGCGGAGCCGGATCGCGAGAGCTGGGGCACGGGGATGTGCAACTACACCTACTGGAAGGCGGTGACCGAGGCGCACGAACAGCCGCGCCCCGCCGGGGCGCACTGGCTGCAGACGATCACCCGCCTCGGCCCGGTGGCGTTCGTGCCCCTGCCGGGCGAGCCATTCGCGGAGATCCTGTTGCGCCTGCGCCATCGCAGCCCGTTCGCGCACACGCTCTGCGCCAGCACCACCAACGGCGCGAAGGGCTACTTCGTCACCCGCGAGGCCCGGGCGCGCGGCGGATACGAGGTTTGGGTGGCACGGGCGTTCGGGGCGTTCCTGCTGGCGGAGGATATCGACGATGTGCTGGTGGCGGGGAATCTGCGGCTGCTGAGGGCGATGGCGGAGGGTTGTGAACGTCAGAAGGTCGGCGTGTAGTCGAATTCGGCCTTCTCCAAGTGGCTGTCAGTGGACCAGATGAAGACGTGCCGGCCCTGGTTCAGCCGGACGGTCTGATGGAAGGCGTCGATGATGCTCCGATCGGCGAAGCCGAAGCCCTTCTGTTTGGCCTGCTCTGGGAACTCGTGGATCCAGAGTCTGACGTGTTCCGGCATGAGCGGATAGGTGGGTGTGACAGGCAGAGCGAGCGCTTCCACGCGCGACGGGCGCTCAGCCACGGCAGCCCCGGCGATCTCCGCAAACAACTCCGCAAGGTGATACCTTTGGCCGCCCGGAACGTCGGCGATGTGATTGCCGGTCTCTAGCAGCGTCGCCATTGGCAGGAGGATGGCACCGTCGTTCTCCACCAACTCCTCGGCCCTGGCGAACACCTCATCCGCCCTCTGCGCGTGCATGGGTACCTGAAGTAGCGGCGGTGGTCGGGTGGTAGAGGAAGGGCTCGATCCGGCCGTGCTGCATCAAGTAGCCCAGCGGCCCGCCGGCCACCAACTCCGGGTACTCCTCGAGATCCGCCAGCCGCATCAACCGGCTGGTGCCGTCGTCTGGGTCGCGGTAGCAGCAAGTCACGGCGGGCACCAGCTCCGGCGGCACCGCGTCCACCAGCGCCGGGTTGTGGGTGGTGATGACGATGCTGAGCTTCCGCTCGACAGCCACTTGCTGGAGCGACTTCATCAGCCCTTCGGCCCGGCTGGGGTGGACGCCGTTGTCGATCTCTTCGATGACCAGGACGGAGCCCTCCGGCGCGGACAGGGCCGCCGCCGCCACGGCCAGGACCCGGAGCGTGCCGTCGGACAGTAGCGGGGCATCGCGCCCCACGCTCACCGCGCCAAAAGTCTCCAGCATCTGGACCATAACCTCGCCGCGATGCGTCACGCCGAACGCAATGCTGCCGATGTCGCACTCCGGCAACGAGCGCACGAACTCGAGCACTTGCTGGGTACGGCCCTGGCTCTCACAGAGCGCATAGAGCACGCCTGAGAGATTGGATCCGTCGGGCCTGAGTCTGTCGTCCGAGCCATGCACGTAGCCGCGCATACGCTGCGGCACGGGGTCGAGGAAGACCGCGGAGCGGAGGAGGTCGGCCACCGCTGTCGTCGCCGCCGGGATGACTTCCTGGGACTTGCGGTGCCCGTGGCCGAAGCGTGCCGGCGTCTGGAGCTGCGTCAGCACGAGCTGACTGTCCGTGCAAACGATGCGCGGCTTGTGGCCGCCGCGGGCGAAGTTGTTGTAGGCGACCTGCACGTCGTGCTGGAGCCCGGACGCTTCCTGCACGATCTGGTAGAGGGGCACCACCCAGCTGTCTGAAGCAGCGAGGGTCTCCCTCACAACGTGGAGTTCCGACTCACTGAGGTCGAACTCCGCCCTCAGCTCATCGCAGCCCTCTGCGGCAGGTTCGAAGGTCGCGCTCAGAATGAACCCCGCGCCTCCCGACCTGGCCAGGTCGCGCGCCGTCCCCCGCACTTCCGTCGCGCCATTCGATGCGCCGGCCAGCACCGCCGGGAGTCGTTCGCCACCTGCCAGCCGGCTCAGGATCCGCATCGCCTCGATGAAGTTGCTCTTCCCGGACGCGTTCGGCCCCACGAGCAGCGTCACCGGCGCCAGCGTCAGCCGCGCCTGCTTGAAGCTCTTGAAGTCTGCGACCTCGAACGCCGTCAACCGCTCCGGCCCCGGCATCGGCTTCCTCCGCCCGACCCGCGTTGCGTGAACGTATGCTACCCCCACCGCCCCGGGATCGCAACCGTCGCCGCCGGCCAGACTATCCCCCTCCGCAGACGCCGCATGGCCTCGGCCCTCGTCCTCCGGACACCGCCGTCCGCTGCACCATAATGAACCCCGCACCCGAACGGCCCCACGGGAGATAACGATGTTCCGACTCTTCGGGACGAGCGCACATACGACACCGGTCGAGGCCATGCGCGAGGAGCTGGCCGACGCCGGCTTCAAGGAGCTGCGCACGCCCAGCGACGTCGATGCCGCCTTGAGCGATCAGATGGGCACGATCCTGCTGGTGCTCAACTCCGTCTGCGGCTGTGCCGCCGGCTCGGCCCGGCCCGGCGTGGTGGCGTCGCTCAAGCACCCCAAACGGCCCGCGAAGCTGCTCACCGTGTTCGCCGGGCAGGACCGCGAGGCCACCGCCCGGGCGCGGAGCTACTTCCCCGAGATCGAGCCGTCGTCGCCCTCGGCGGTGCTGTTCCGCGACGGCACGCTGTGCTACGTGCTGCATCGCCACGAGATCGAAGGGCGCAGCCCCGACGAAGTGGCCGACCGGCTCCAAGCGGCGTACGAGGCGTACTGCGGGTGATCCCCGATGCCACGAGCGTGGGTGGGTAAGGCGGCCGGGTCGTTCCCGATGGCGGTGGGCGCGATCGTCGCCGTGGCGCTGGCTGGCTTGGCCTTGCCCACCCTCGCGCAGGATGAGCCAAAACCGGAGCGGCCCCTCTACTTCGTCCGCGACGTGGCGCCTATCTTCGCCCAGAAGGGCTGCAGCGCCGCGCCGTGCCACGGCAAGATCTCCGGGCAGGGGCAGCTCAAGCTCTCGCTGATGACCCTCTCGCCCCTGATGGACCACGCCCCGCTGGAGCCGCTCGTCAGCTTGCAGAACCCCGAGGAGAGCCTGCTGCTCAAGAAGCCCACCGAATCCGTCACCCACGGCGGCGGCAAGCGCTTCCGGGTCGGCTCCAAGGAGTACAAGACCCTCGTTCGTTGGATCCAGGAAGGCTGCCGCAACCCCTCGCGCGAGCCGCTCCCCGAGCGCATCTCCGTCAAGCCCGAGCGGGTCACCTTCGGCCCCGGCAAGACCACGGCGAAGATCACCGTCACCTGCGAGTTCGCCGACGGCACGGCGGAAGACGTCACCGACCGCTCGGTCTTCATGAGTAAGGACGACGCCCTCGTCACGGTCTCGCCGAAGGGCTACCTCGAGGCCCAGAAGTGGGGCGCCACCGCCATCATCTGCCGCTACGTGGGGCTCACCAAGCCGGTCTTCACCGTCATGCCGCGCGCCGCCGAGCCCGCCGACGGGCCGGACCCGAAGCTCGCCCCGGGCAACCTGATCGACTCGCTGGTGTTCGCCAACCTCAAGGCGCTCGGCGTTCACCCCAGCCCGGTGTGCGACGACTACACCTTCGTCCGGCGGGTCTACCTCGACCTCGTCGGCGCCCTGCCCACGCCCACCGAGATCCGCGCCTTCGTCGCGCAGACCGATTCGGACAAGCGCGGCAAGCTGATCGACCGGCTCCTCGCCGACCCGCGCTTCGTGGCGCTGCGCACCCTCCGGCTCGGCGACATGCTCCGCATCAACCCCCGCAAGATCGCCAACGGCCCGCTCCAGCAGCGCGCCGCGATGGTCTTCGACACCTGGATCCGCGACGCGGTCGAGCGCAACGAGCCCTACAACGACCTGGTCCACGACCTGCTCACCTCCACCGGCTCGGCCATGCTCAGCGGCCCGGTCAACTACTGGAAGGTGGAGGACGCCCCCGAGGATCGCGCCGAGACCTACGCCCAGGAGTTCCTCGGCGTGCGCCTCGCCTGCGCCCGCTGCCATAACCATCCCTTCGACCGCTGGACCACCGACGATTACTGGCACCTCGCCGCCATCATGGTCAAGGTCCGCCAGCGGCCGGGCGAGTTGTTCGGCGAGGCCATCCTCAACCACGACAACCAGGCCACTCTGGTCAACCGCTCGGTGGTCTCGGCCAACAAGGGCCAGGTGGCGCCGCCGGCGCTGCTCGGCGAGCCGCCGGTGGACAAGGACTTCCAGGGCGACTTCATCACCAACCTGGCCGACTGGACCGTGGACAAGCAGAACCCCTTCTTCGCCCGTGCCGCGGTGAACCGGGTCTGGTCGCACCTGCTCGGCCGCGGGATCGTCGACCCGGTGGACGACATCCGCGAGACCAGCGTGGCCACGGTGCCCGCGCTGCTCGAGGTGCTGGCCGGCGAGTTCATCAAGAGCGGCTACGACACGAAGGCCCTGGTCCGCCTGATCTGCAACTCGAAGACGTACCAGCTCGCGGCGGACACCAACCCGACGAACCTCTACGACCACGCCTTCTTCTCGCACTACGAGCCGAAGCAGATGCTGGCGCAGGTGCTGCTGGACGCGCTCAACAGCGCCTGCGGCACGTTCGACCGCTACGCCACCTTCCCGGCCGGCACCACGGCGGTCGGGCTGCCGCTCCCCGTGCCCAACGACTTCCTCACCCGCTTCGGGCGGAGCGACCGCGAGTTCCTGGCCACGCTCGATCCCCACGTGGAGCCGACGCTGCCACAGACCCTCCACATGATCAACTCCGGCTACATCAACGGCAAGGTGGCGGCCGGCGGC
Source organism: Armatimonadota bacterium (assembly GCA_016183835.1). GTDB lineage: Bacteria > Armatimonadota > UBA10988 > UBA10988 > UBA10988 > JACPDV01. The sequence goes on along the minus strand of JACPDV010000523.1, from coordinate 7,307 downwards.
GGCACCGTGGCCAAGCTCCTCGGCGGCGCGCCCGACGACGTCGGCGCCGTGAACGAGCTCTACCTGCGCACCTTCTGCCGCCCGGCCACGCCGGCCGAGCGGGAGAAGGTGTTTGCCTACCTGCAGTCGGCCGGCAACCGCAAAGAGGCGCTCGAAGACCTGCTCTGGTCGCTGATCACCTCGCGGGAGTTCCTGTTCATCTCGTAGGAGACCCACATGGCGCGCTGCGATGTCCACACCAACTGCGATGGCACGGTCCGCCGCGACTTCCTCAAGGCGGGCGTGCTCGGGCTGTTCGGGCTCGGCCTGCGCGACTGGTTCGCGATGCGCACGGTGCTGGCCCAGGCCGACGCGAAGGAGCGCGAGAACGCCGAGCGCGAGGGCCGACCGGCCGGCCCGGGGCTCCTCGGCGAGGCCAAGGCCGACGCGGCGATCCTGATCTTCACCGCCGGCGGCCTGTCGCACCTCGACTCGTGGGACCCCAAGCCCGACGCAGCGGACACCGTGCGCGGCAGCTTCCAGGCCATCCCCACCGCCATCCCCGGGATCCGGGTCAGTGAGCACCTGCCGCGCTGCGCCAAGGTGCTCAACGACCTCTGCGTGATCCGCTCGATGACCTCCAACGAGGCGGCCCACGAGCGCGGCACGCACTACATGATGACCGGCTACCCGCCGCTCCCCGGGTTCGGCGTGCCGAGCTTCGGCAGCGTGTCGGCCAAGCTGCTCCCGCGGCGCGGCGCGCTCCCGCCGTATGTGGCGGTGCCCAGCGAGGTGGCCTACGGCGGCGCCGGGTTCCTCGGGGCGGCGCTCGACCCGTTCAGCCCCGGCGGCGACCCGGCCAACCCCGGCTTCGCCGTGCGCGACCTGTCGCCCGAGGGCGGGCTCACCGCCGAGCGGGTGGATCGCCGCCGCAATCTCCGGCAGGCCGTGGACGCGGCCTTCGCCCGGCACGAGGCGAGCAGTCGTTCGCAGGCGGTGGACGAGTTCTACCAGTCGGCCTACGCGCTGATCAGCTCGGCCAACGCGCGCGCGGCGTTCGACCTGCGCGGAGAGCCGGACCCGATGCGCGACTTCTACGGCCGCCACACGCTCGGCCAGAGCTGCCTCCTGGCGCGCCGGCTGGTGGAGGCGGGCGTGCGCTTCGTGACCGTGCAGACCGGCGGGTGGGACACCCACAACAACGGCTTTCGCGCGCTGTCGGGCCTCCTTCCGCCGTTCGACCAGGCCTTCGCGGCGCTGGTGACCGACCTCAAGCAGCGCGGCATGCTCGAGCGCACCCTGGTCTTGGCGGTGGGCGAGTTCGGCCGCACGCCGCAGGTCAACCAGCAGGGCGGGCGCGACCACTACCCGCAGTGCTTCAGCATCGCTGCCGCGGGCGGCGGATTCAAGGGCGGCACCGTGATCGGCGCCAGCGACGACAACGCGGCCAACGTGGCCGAGCGGCCGGTGAAGCCCGAGGACCTCTCGGCCACGCTCTACCAGTGCCTGGGCATCGACTACAACTCCGATCTCGAGTCCCCGGAGGGGATCCGGATCGTGCTGTCGCGCGGCGGCGTGCCGGTGACGGAGGCGTTGGCGTGACGGGTTGCGAGCGACCGCTGGCGTTCCGGGACTCCCTCCCCTGCTTGCGGGGGAGGGCTGGGGTGGGGGTTCCGAGCGCGGCGGTCCCCCACCGGAGAACCCCCCTCCCGCCTCCCCCCGCTTCGCAGGGGGAGGAGCGCAGACTTGCCCCCGCTGCGCCGGAAAAGGGGTCAGGCTACTTATTCGCGCGAACCCGGACCCAATCGGACGGGCGACCTGCCGGTCGCCCCTACCGGCTCGCGGGGTGCCTGCTGCTCCTCTGTGCCGCGGCGTTCGGCCAGTCGCCGCGGATCGGCGCGCTCTACCCGCTCGGGGCGAAGGCCGGCACCACCGTGGAGGTCAGCATCCGTGGCGCGGTGGCCGGTGCCAGCGACCTGCTGATCCTCGGCGGCGGCGTCACGGGCAAGCTCAGTGGCGCGCTCGCCAGCCTCGACCAGGGCGCCCGCGACCTCTACGAGCGGAAGTGCTCCACCTGCCACGAGCTGCGCTCGCCCGCCAACCGGCAGATGAACCCGGCACAGTGGGAGAGCACCGTCGACCGGATGATCCGCAACAACAACGCCCCCATCGGCCCGGACGAGCGAACCAAGATCGTCGACTACCTCAAGGCGTTCGCCGCCGCCGGAAACGTCACCGCGACCGTGACCGTGGCCGCCGACGCCGCGCCCGGCCCGCGCGAGCTGCGGGTGGTTACCCCGACCGGCGTCTCCAGCGCCTTCCCCTTCGTCGTCACCAGCCTCGACGAGAGCGTGGAGAAGGAGCCCAACAACGACCCGGCTCAGGCCCAGCCGGTGACCCTCCCCGGCGCGGTCAACGGCGTCTGCCAGGACAACGGCGACGTGGACCGCTACGCCTTTCAGGCCAAGGCCGGGCAGCGCCTGACCCTCCGCGTCGCCGCCTACGCGCTCAACCGCGAATGCCAGAGCTTCTTCAACGCCTGCCTCCACCTCTACGACGCCGAGGGCAAGCTGCTCCAGCGCAACCTCGGCTTCGACAACCTCGACCCCCTGATCGACTTCAAGGCGCCCGCCGACGGCGCCTACCAAGTGGAGGTGCGCGACCTGCTCTGGCGCGGCGGGCCGGGCAACGTTTACCGTTTCGAGATCGGCGAGCTGGGCTACCACGAGGCCATCTACCCGCTCGGGGCGGAGCGCGGCAAGTCGTTCGACGCCGTGGTCTTCTCCGACAACCAGCCGCAGCACACCTGGCGCCACACCTTCGCCGCCAACTCTCCGCTCGGCATCCTCACCGTGACCACGCCGTTCGGGCCGTTCCGCTTCCAGGTCAGCGACGTGCCCGACGAGTTCGACAAGCACGACGGCCAGCCCCACACCGTGCCCATGCCGTCGGCCATCAACGGCTGGATCGGCAAGCCCGGCGAGGCCGACCGCTACCTCCTCGAGATCGACGCCGACGAGGTCCACACCGCCACGCGCTGGGCGGTGATCGGCCCGTTCGACGGCGGTGCCGACGGGTTCGAGCGGCCGCTCGGGCCGGAGGCCGACCTCCTCGCCGGCCGGCCGGTGGCCGACCGCCCGTTCGCCGGCAAGGGCGGCGACAAGACCTGGGAAGTGAAAGACGTGGACGGCGACGGGAACCTCACCTTCGCCGCCGGCGACAACGAGGTGTGGTACGCGCTGCACGCCTTCGAGAGCCGCAACGAGGTGGACCAGATCCTCTCCCTGGGCAGCGACGACGGCTGCCGAGTGTGGCTCAACGGCGTGTTGGTGCATTCGCTCCGCGCCTACCGCCCCGTGCGGCCGGCGGACGACCAGATCCCCATCCACGTGCGCCGCGGCACCAACACGCTGCTGGTGAAGGTGCTCAACGTCGGCGGGCCGGGCGGGTTGACCGCGTCGGCCGGCGCATGGAGCATCGAGGCCTTCGCGCAGCGGCTCGGCTCGCCGCTCAAGCCGCGGGTCCGGCTCGGCTTCGGCACCGGCTGGATCGCCGACGTGAGCAACGGGCCCGGCGGCGACGCGCGGCTCGACTGGAGCTTCGGCAAGCCGGGTGAGTACGGCCTGCAGATCGAGGATGCCGACGGCGGGGGCGGCGAACGCCATGCCTATCGCCTGCTGATCCAGCCGGCGCGGCCGGAGACCGAGCTGGAGGTGCTGCCCGGCAATCCCAGCGTGCCGCAGGCCGGGCGCCTGCCGCTCCTCGTCCGGCGCTCGGCGCTGGCCGGGTGCAAGGCCGACCTCACCCTCAAGCTCACCGACCTGCCGCCGGGCCTCCACGCCGAGCCGGTGCTCCTCCCGGCCGACGTCGACTCCGCCGTGATCTCGCTGGAGGCCGACGCCGGCGCCGCCGCGGGCTACAAGGTGGCCCGCCTCGAGGTCAGCGCACCGGGGCTCCCGGACGACGGCTGGGCCAAGGTCTGGTCCCTCGACCATTTCCGGTTGCAGAACTCGCTCTTCCCCATCCGCCGGCAGGGCCTGGTGGCGGCGGTGGTGCCCGGCGTGGCACCCTACAGCGTGGACGTGACCCCCGATACACTGGCCGCCACGCCCGGCTCCAAGGCGCAGTTGCGCGTCAAGCTCGCCCGCCGGCCCGGCTTCGGCGAGGACGTCACGGTGACCGCTTACGGCGCGCCCAGCGGCGTCGCCGTCACGGCCGCCGTGCTGCGGCCGAATCGCGACGAGGCCACCTTGGAGGTGACCTTCCAGGAGACGCTCGCCCGCGGCGGGTTCGGCAGCTCTAGCGCGGCCGACGCCTACCGCTTCGTGGTCGCCGGCTTCGCGGGCGGCGACGGGCTGACGGGCGGGCGGATGTACAGCTCGGCGCCCATCGCGCTGCAGCCCGCCGGCCCGCGGCAGCAGCAGACCACACGCACGGGCCAGGCGCCCGCCGCCGGGGCCGAGCCGGCCGGCCGCGCCGTGATGCGCCGCAAGTGCGCCGCCTGCCACGCCTTCTACGACCCCACGCAGACCCGCAAGACCTTCCCGGCCTGGGAGACCACCGTGGACCGCATGATCCAGAAGAACAATGCCCCGGTCTCCGCCGCGGAGAAGGCGCAGATCCTGGACTACCTGAAGCAGCTCACGGCGATGCAGTAAGCGGGTCGCCGCTCAGCAGCACCAGGTTGTCCCACCGCACAAACACCACCGGCCCGGCAAACGCTCCCGCCGAGCACCACGTACAGGTCCTGCCCCACCTGCGGGTCGGCGCCCGCCTGGCCGGACCGGTACTGCGCGAAGACGGTGCGCCAGTGCCGCGGCGGGCCGGCCGGCGCTTCGCTCCGCACCGCCCGCCCGACGGGCGCCAGCCCGTCGCCCGCCGCCAGGTACAGCTCGCCCACCCCGGCAAAGCGCTCGTCCACCGCCGAGACCACCTGGTCGCCCCACACGAGGTACTCGGTCTCCGGCGCAACCTGGCCCACCTTCTGTACCACCGTGACCCGCTGCTGGTTCCCGGGCAGCAGGTTGAGGCAGGCGACGCCGTTGAAGGAGTGACCGCCGCCGGGGGAGACCCACGGCTGGCCGGCGACGCCCGCTGCCGCGGCGATGGGCTGGCCGAAGCTGGGGTCCCGCAGCCGGTTGACGGGGTACACCGCCCAGGCCCACGGGTCGGAGTCCTCGGGCGGCCCGGTGGGGTCGAAGGTGGGGTACCGGCCGGTTTCGCTCCATTCCGCGTTGAGCCCCGGCGTGTCAGCGGGCAGGCCGTCGAGATCCACCAGCCGGTGGAAGCCGGGCCACGGCTGGAGACGGTAGTGGCCCGGCCCGACGTCGCTCACCTTGCGCGCGCGTTGTGCGTCGGGCGCATCGGTGAGGAGCGTCTTGGCCCATTCACGGGTGGTCGGCGTGCGCCCCGGCGACAGGGCGCAGATGGAGTGGAGGACCATCGGCAGCTTCACGCCGCGGCCGCGGATGGGGCTGGTGGGCTTGAGCCGGTAGTCGCCCTTGGCCCGGTCGACGAACTGCACGTCGGGGACGATGTCGCCGCGGGCGATGGCGATGTAGGGGTTGCCATGGTCGATCTCGTAGTCAAGCACGCGGTCGGCGACGATGGAGTGCTCATCGCAGTGCCGCTCGCGGCGCCACTCGGGGAGCCGGCCGTAGAGCGTGTCCCAGCCGGACATGAAGTTGATGTGCACGCCGGTGGTGTGGCTGACGGGGAGCGTCCAGGCGAAGACGTTGTGGTCGGAGAAGTTGCCCGCGCCGTAGCCGTCGTCGGGAGTGATGCCGATGAACGAGCCGGCGCAGTCCACCAGCAGGTTGTCCACCACGAGATTGTTGCGCACGGCCATCAGGGCGGGGTGGCTCGGCTCGGGGATGCCCTGCCACTCGTCGCAGTGGCGCGGGTAGCCGCTGATGGTGACGCCCTCGCCGCAGCCATCGATCACGTTGTGGGCGATCAGCACGTCGGCGCCGTAGCTCCAGATGGCGCGCGCGCAGTCGCGGAAGACGTTGTTGGCGATCACGGCCCAGCGGCTGATCTCGAAGTAGACGCCCACGCTGCAGCGGTCGAAGCGGTTCTCGACGATCTGGATGTTGCCGTCGCTGATGTCGAACCAGAGCGCGCAGTTGCGCTCGTCGTGCCAGTAGTTGCGGCGGAAGGTGGAGTCCCGCCAGGCGACGAGCTTGTTGCCGGCGGTGCCGCACTTCACGTCGCCGCGCCAGGCGTTGTGGTGCAGCTCGTTGCCCTCCACGAGGGTGCGGTAGCTACAGTTGCTGGTGTAGCCCATGAGGCCGTTCCAGGCGATCTCGCAGCCCCGGAGGACATTGTCTTCGCCGCTCAGGATCAGGCCGAGGCAGTCGTTGTGGGTGACCTGGCAGTCCTCGATGACGCAGCGGTTGCCCGACACCGCCACGGCCTGCTCGCGGGGCCAGAAGTCGTCGGTGCAGTAGCGGATGTCGAAGCCGCGCACGGTCCAGGTGCCGCGCAGCTCAATGCCCTGAGCGCGCACGGCGGCCTCGAAGGTGTGCCGCGCCGGGTCGCCGCCGTCCGCCAGCCAGACGTAGAGCCGCTTCGCGGCGTCGTCGTAGAGGAAGCTGCCGGCGCGCATGTCGGCGAGGCCCTTGCCGTCCCACTGCTTCTGCCACTGAAAGCCGTTGGTCCCGGCGGCGCGCTTCGGGCTGCCCTGCAGGCCGATCTGCTGCAACGGCTGGTCGTCCACGAACAGCAACTGCGTGTAGACCGTGCGCGCCTGCGAGTAGATCGGCCGCTCGCCGGCAAGCCGCTCCCATCCCTTTTGCAGCACCTCGGAGCCCTTAACCACCGGGTGGCTGCCCGGCACGGCGGCGAGGGTGATGCGGCGCGCGGGGTCGTTCCAGTCCTCGCCGGGGTAGACCACGGATTCGCGGTAGACGCCGTCCTTGACCAGGACGGTATCGCTCGGCTGCACCTGCCGCATGGCGGCAGAGATGGTCTTGAGGGGCTGCGCCTCGGTGCCCGGGTTGGTGTCGGCGGCGGCCGGGAGCTGCTGGGCGACGTGGAGGGTCTTGGCGGGGAGGGGCGCGGCGGCGAGAAGGAGACCGATCAGCAGACCAGGGAGCGCGCAACGGGGCATGACAGTGTCTCCGCGGGGTCGGGGTGCGGGTACGCGGCAGCGGCCGCGTGTCCTCCCGCCCGGCCGGCACCCTCTCCCCCCGGGAGAGGGCGGGGGTGAGGGCTTCACGGACGCCTGGAAGCGATGCGACGCCGTAGGGCGTGCTCTTGGTTGCGTTCAAATGCCGGTGTGGGGCGGGCGCCCTCGCCCGCCGTTTCTCCACCAAGCAGCTCCCAGA
>JACPDV010000522.1 GCA_016183835.1 Armatimonadota bacterium | reverse complement strand
GGGCGCCCTCGCCCGGCTCCCGCGCAGGTCGGCCTGCGGCCGACTGACCGGCGAGGGCGCCGGTCCCACGCTCTGCCTACTGTGGCATCGACACGTACACCGGCTCGCGTCCGGCGGTCAGCACGGCCTTTCCGCCGCGCACGCGCACCGGCACCGGCCGGCCGAACAGCCCAATCGCGCTCGGTTTCGCACCCGCAGGCAGGGACACCTCCTCCTCGCCCTGCGTCGTCCACACGGCCCGCACCGTGCGGCCGCCGCCGCGGAAGGTCAGGATGGTCACCGCCGCCGACGGCTTCGCGACCCCGGCCGGCGCCAGGCCCTCGATCTGCGACGCGCAGACGCCCAACGCCGCGGCCAGCGGCGTGAGCTGGTCGTTCACCTCGCAGAACATGCAGAGCTGCGTGTCCTCGCTCAGGCGGTAGGCGAAGGCGGCGTAGAAAAAGGTCTTGGCCACCCCGGCGGCGCGCTCGCAGAGCAGCGTCACCGCCACCTGCCGGGCGCACTCGAGCGGCTCCTCCGGCCCCCGGTTCGGCAGCCAGAACTTGCGCGACGAGCTGCTCGGGCTGAGGCCCACCTCGGTGTCCCACACCGGCAGCACCCTCCCGCCGTGGGCGGCCATCAGCTCACGCATCCAGGCCATGTAGTCGAGCAGCGGCTGCGGCCCGCCCAGCACCTGCGTGGTCGCCCGACCGTAGCCGTGGAAGCTGACCGCGTCGCAATACCGGAAGATGCCCGCCTCGGCCGCCCGCTGCCACCACTCGTCGCCCTTCACCGGCCCGGCCGCTCCGCCGCCACCGACGAGGTAGGCCCGGGCGTCCGCCGCCTTCGCCGCCGTGTGGGCGTGCTGGAGCAGCTCCACGTACCAGGCCTCGTTGGCCTTGCCCGTGGGTCCCTGCCCGGCGTAGACCGGCTCGTTCATCACCTCCCAGGCGTCGATGCGGCCGCGGAAGTGCGCCACGGTGGCGCGGACGTAGCGCTCCCAGTCGGCGAAGTCGTCGTCGGGGTAGGTCATCGCCGACCAGCTCGGCTTGCCGTCCGGCTTGCGCCAGCCGGGCACGCCGTCGAGCAGGCCGAGGATGCGGTAGCCGGCCTTCAGGTAGCCATCGATCTCCGCGTCCGCCTTGGCCCACTGCCAGTCGCCCTGGCGCGGCTCCAGGAAGGGCCACTTGGTGGCGACGCAGACGTCGTGCAGACGGCCCCAGCGGGCGCCGTAGACCGGGTGGGCGCGGTAGGGGGAATCGCCGCGGATGGGGTCCTGCCCCGGGTGGATGCCGGCCTGCCAGGCGAACGGCGTGGCGGCCGGCAACCGCGGCGCCACCGTGACCAACGCCTCGCCTTCGCTCGCCAGCGGCACGCCGTGGTGCGACACGAGGCGCCAGTGGCCGGGCGGCAGGAACGGCAGGCGCAGGCTGGCGCTGAACATCCGGAACCCGCCGTTCGCCACCGGCGCACCGAGCTGCACCGGGTACCTGCCGGCCGACCGGCCGTGCTCGTCGAGCCGCTCCACCGTGAGCGGGCCGGGCCGGCGCTCCTCCGTCTGCGCCACGGTGACCCGCAGCTCCACCGGCTGCCCGGCGACCACCAGCCCGTTCGGCGCGGTGCAGGTCAGGGCGGCCTCGCTCGCGGATCGCGGGTGAAACTCCACCGGCTCACCGGCGTAGAAGGCCACGTCGTCCACCCAGACGTGCTTGCCGGGCGGGGTGCGAGCGAACAGCCACGGCGCGGCGAACGGCCGGGCCACCACGCGGCCGCGCGGCCCGCCGATCGCCGCGGTCACCGCGACGCGGGTCCAGCGGCCCTCCGGCACGGCCGCCGAGCGGTAGACCGCGCTCGGCCCGGCCATCGTGAGCTGCAGGCTGGCGTCGGGGTAGTCCGCCCGGACCGTGGCCGCCAGCGTGTAGCGCTGCCCGTAGGCCACCGGCTGGCAGGCGGCGCTGAGCGACACGTCGCCAGTCAGCTCCACGGCGTGACGGCCGGAGGCGACCGGATCGTCCACCAGCCTCGACCGGCCCGGCACGTGGCTCGGCGACCAGAACGACTCGTCGCGCGAGAACCACCCGTCCCAGCCCAGCTCGAAGGCCGCGTTCTGCACCATGTTGCCGAGCAGCGGCGGCTCTTGCACCGGCGGCGCCCCGCTGTACTCGCTCAGCTCCAGCTCGCCGAGCCAGAAGGCGCCCTGCCCGCGGATCATTACCATCAGCGCGGCGTTCGGGTCGCTCTGCCCCACGGTCACGACCTGGTCGATGGTCTTCCACGTCTCGTTCGCCTCGTCGTCCACACTGGCGTAGGCGGTGTAGGGCGACGGCTGCTGGCGGATCATCAGCGTGAAGCCGTGGCGGCCCCGTGCGGCGACGGAGCAGCGGAAGCGGTAGGTCTTCCCCTCCTCCACGGGCACGGGCGTGTGGAGCACCATCTGGGCGAAGCTGCTGACGCCGATCTCGAGGGCCTTGCCCGCGGCCGCGCCGGTGGCGGCGATGCGGTAGGTGGTGTGGTCGCCGGTCCAGGTGTTGTCCTTCACCACGGCGGCGGAAGCCGGGCCGTCGGGAAGCTGCTCGAAATCCTGCCGGTAGAGCACCGGGTCGGCGCGGGCGACGGCGCACAGGACGACGACGAACGACAGGCGGCGGAGCATGGTGTGGTGGTCTCCGGGTTGGGCGATCGGCCGCGCCACCCGCCGCGCCTCCCAGCGGGGTTTCGCCGCCCGTTGGGCGTCGGCGCGGACCACCCCTCGTGGCGAGCCGGCCACCGAGACGGGCGGGGAGACCCCGCCCCTACTCGCTGGGCAGGCACTCCTCGCCGGCGGGCACGAAGGCGAGCTGCACGGCCCGGCGCCACTCTGCGCCGGTGTTGGGCACGGCGCCGTGGAACAGGAGTCCGTCGAAGAAGATCGCGCCGCCGGCGGGGAGGAGCACGGGCCGCCCCGGGTCGCTGAGGCTGCCCAGCGACGGCCGCGTGGCGTCGGCCAGCCACTGCCCGTTGAGCCACACGTGGGCGGCGTAGCCGTCGCGGTGGCTGCGGCGGAGCACGACCATGCAGCCGTTTTCCTCGATGGCGTCGTCGAGGGCGATCTGCACGCACACCATGCGCGACGGCCGGGGGCTGAAGCGCGCGCCCTCCTGCCGCCAACGCTCGGCGTCGGCCACATGCGGCGGGCGGAGGAGCACGCGGCACTCGCACAGCCGGGACGCGCCGCCGAGCAGCGCCTCGACCAGCGGCCTTAGCCGCGGATGGTCCCCCAGGCCGGCGAACCCGTCACCGCCGCCGACCTTGCGCCACAGCGTCCGCGCCAGCGGCACCGGGCCGTAGAGCTCGGACACCAGGGCGTCGATCCGCCGCAGACACCCGCTCACCTCACCGGCATCCAGACAAGCGGGCTCGACCAGATACCCCTGCAGCTCGTACGTCTCCAGATCCACCTGTGCGGCGGAATGGGTCATGATGGCGTTTCCCTCCGGCAATGAACGCGACGCAGGCCATGTACCCGCCCCAACCTGCACTTCCTGCACCAGGCCTCATAACAAAAACCGAACAATGGGTGCGTGGTGGTTGGTGCCTGGTGCCTGGTGCAGTCCGGGGTCTGTGCGCACCAGGCACCACGCACCAAGCACCAGGCACCCTCACCGCTCACGTAACGAGCGATAGGTGTCGAGGCAGGCGACGATGTTGGCCATCGGGATGTTGGCGGGCAGGTGGTTGCCCACAGCGAAGAAGAAGCCGGGGCAGTCGCGGGCGGTGTCCATCACGCGGCGGACCTCCGCCTTGGTGTCGTCCACGCTGCCGAAGGTGAGCACGCGGCAGTCGGCATTGCCGATGATCACGTGGGTGCGGCCGTAGTGCTTGACCACATAGTCCAGGTCGGTGAGTGGCTCGAAGATGAACCCGTCGGCGCCGGCCTCGGCCAGGTCGTCGACGAACATGGTGTAGTTGCCGTCGGAGCAGAAGAGGAGCTTCTTGCCCTTGTCCTTGACGATCCGCCACAGCTCCCGGTAGCGCGGGAACAGCTCGCCGCGGTACCAGGCGGGGTTGATGAAGGGTCCCTCGCTCCAGACCATGTCGTCGTGGCAGAGGAAGACGTCGATGCTGGTCTCCGCCCAGGCGGCGTAGTGCTCCTTGACCACCTCGAACCAGGTGTCCATGACGCGGGTGAAGCCCTGCAGGTCGAGGGCGGCCATGTTGAGCAGCGTGTCCCAGCCGAAGGCGGCGATCATGAAGCTGATTTCGGTGCGGTAGATGCCGCCGGGGTAGACGGCGAAGGGGTAGACCTGCGTGCGGGCGTGCTGCCAGGATGCCTCGTAGCGGCGGGTCAGCTCCGCGCGGTCGGGCACGCCGTACTCCTCGCGGCAGTCGATCGTCAGGCCCTCTTCGGGGGTGAAGGCCTGGTGGCGGGAGTCCAGCTCGCGCTGGCCTTCGTTCCAGTAGGCACGGCCCATGTCGCTGAAGCGGCCGCGGAGGGTGCCGGGGCCGTCGGTGTTCCAGACAAAGTCGTAGTCCATGACCTCCATGGCCTTGCGGCCGAGGTCGGGATGGTCGACGGGCAGGCCGGTGATGTGAGACATGTACTCGGGATGGGAACAGTATTCGGTGTGGGGGATAAGGTCGGGCGCGTGGAGCTGGATGGCCTGCTGGCCGCGTTCGAAACTCACGTCGGTGCCTCCGGTCGGGAGCGGGGTTGGCCGGCGAACGGCCCGGCCCTGCCCGGGCGGCGCGATTCGCTGAGTGAAACGTAAGGGGAAGATGGTCGAACCAGAGGGAAGGCGAGGACGGGGCGTGGCACATCGGGAGGACGGGGCGGCGGAGCCGGGGCGGCCGAGCGTGGCCGGCGCGTTGCTCCCTGCCTTGGTGATGGGCTTCGGGCTCGAAGCCTGGCGGACGGGCCTGACCCTCCTCAGCGCCCGGCCGGCGGGTGTCCACGCCACGCTCTGGTCGCTCCTCCCGCTCGTCGTCGCCGCGCTCCTCACCGCCCCGGTGCGCTGGGTGCGTCCGCCGCGGCTGACGATGCTCCACGCCTCGCTGCTGGCGGTGCTGCGCGCCGTGGTGGCGGTGGTGGGGCCGGGCGCCGCGGCCGTCTGGGCGGTGGGCGGCATGGCGCTTGCGGCCGCCTGGCTGATGCTCTGGCCGGCCACAGTCGAGTCGCCCCGGCAGGCGGTGCGCGCCGTGGTCGTGGCGCAGGCGGTGCTCGTGCTCGAGCGCTGGCTCACCGGTTCGCTCGACCTGGTCTGGCGCCACGACCTGACCTCGTTCGTCTGGACACTGGGCGGCTGCGCGCTGCTCCTGGTCTTGGCGCCGTTGCAGCGCTCGCCGGTGCGGCCGTGGCGCGAGCTGCCGCTGGCGCTGGCGCTGCCGTTCATCCTCTTGATGGAGCTGGTGTTCCTGGCCAACCCGCCGCGGGTGGCCGAGGAGCTGGGGTGGGGCACCGGCCCGGCGGCCTCATTCCTGGGTCTGGTCACGGTGGCGGGCGGGCTGTTGACTCTCGGCGGGGACGGGCTGCTGCGCGGGATCGCGGCGCGGAAGCTGCGCTCGCGCTGGACCCAGTTCGGCTACCACGCGGTGCGGCTGGGCGCGGGCGTGCTGTGGGTGGCCGGGCTGTCGTTCGGGGCGCTGCGGCTGGCGGCCGTGGCGGCGGGCCCGCTGGCGGTGGGGCTGAGCACGGGGGCGCTGCTGCGCTCGAGGCCGGTGGGGATCCACCGCGCGAACGGGCGCTGGGGCGTGCTCCTGGCGTGGCTCCTGGCCGGCATGATGAGCCGCCACATGGGGGAGTTTGCCATAGCGGCGAGCGCGCTGTTCCACCTCGACCGGCCGCCCGAGGGCGGCGAGCCGGCGCTGCGCTGGCCGCTGGCGGCGCTGGCGGCGCTCCTCTGGGTGGCCACGGTGGGCATCTGGTGGCCCCGCGGGCTCAGCGAGCGGAAGCTGACGGCGGACGGCCTGCGGGTGGCGGTGGTGGCGGCGATCCCGGATGGCGCGGCGGGGATGCGGCGGCTGGTGATGGCGGGTCGCGCATTGCAGCGGGCGCATCCGCAGCTCGTGGTGTTGCAGGGCGACGTACGGCGGGGCGTGCTCCTGTGTGACCCGGCGTGGCACTTGGCGGGCCGGCTGCGGCTGCCGCTGGTGCGTTCGCGGCGCACCCCCGCGGCGCTCCTGGCGCCGCGGCCGGCGGCGTTCGAGGTGACGCGCAGCGGCGTGGCGGCGGCGTCTTGGAAGCTGGGCGAGGGCGGCTTCGCGGTGGCGGCGGCGCCGGGTGAGCTGACGGCGGCCCGCCTGGCGGAGGCCTGCCGGGTGGTGGAGGACGTGCCGCGGCGGATGGTGGTGAGCGGTCCGCGGGCGGGCGACGTGGCCGGGAGCTGGCCGCCGGTGGGCTACGAGCTGCTGCCGGGCGACGAACGCGGAGTGGTGCTGCTGAGCCAAGGGGTGAACGTGGCAGCGGAGGCGGAGCACGGCACGCCCGGGGTGCGGGCGCTGCTGCTGGAGGTGAAACCGTAGCCCTCTTGACGCGCCGCCCCGGCACGATATACTGATTACATCAACGACTTTGACGGGGACGAGTAGCCTCGGCCGGGCCGCTCCAGAGAGCCGGCGGCTGGTGCGAAGCCGGCGTGGCGCGCGAGGCGAAGATCACCCCCGAGTCGGCGGTTCGAGAACGTAGGGCCGCCCGGACGTCCCACCGTTACCCGGGAACCGGCATCGCGCGAGACCCCACGCGCCGTGCCGAGCGAGTGGATGCGCGCTGGCGCCGTGGCGACAGGCCAGGGCGGCGCGCGTCAAATCGAGTGGTACCGCGGAGCTTCCGTCTCGATGAGACGGAGGCTTTTGTGTTTTTGGGGCGGAGCATGACATGAACTACCGCGACAGCGTCACCCTCCCGACCACCGAGTTCGCGCAGAAGGCCAACCTGGCCCAGCGCGAGCCCGACCGCCTGCGCCGCTGGCAGGAGCTCGACCTCTACCAGCGCCAGCTCGAGCGGCGCGCCGGGGCGCTCCGCTTCGACCTGCACGACGGCCCGCCCTACTCCAACGGCAACATCCACGTCGGCACCGCCATGAACAAGGTGCTCAAGGACGTGGTCGTCCGCTACCGCGACCTGGCCGGCTGCCGGGCCGAGTACCAGCCTGGCTGGGACAACCACGGCCTGCCCATCGAGTACGCCGTCAGCCAGATGTTCCGGGAGCGCGGCGAGGAGCCGGATGTGGTCACCATGCGCCACGCCTGCCGCGAGCACGCCGCGCGCTGGATCGACGTGCAGCGCGAGGAGTTCATGCGGCTGGGCGGCCGTGGCGACTGGTTCGCGCCCTACCTGACCATGAGCCACGAGTTCGAGGCCGGCATCCTCCACGCCTTCGCCACACTGGCCAAGCGGGGTTACGTCTACCGCGGCATGCGCTCGACCTGGTGGGCGCCGTCGCTGCGCAGCGCCTTGGCCGATGCCGAGCTGGAGTACGCCGAGCACACCTCGACCAGCGTCTACGTGTCGTTCGCCGTGACCGTGCCGGGCGAGGCGTTCGCCGGGCTGGACCACGCCGCCGTGGTGATCTGGACCACCACGCCCTGGACCATCCCCTCCAACCTGGCGATCGCCCTCAACCCGGGCGTGGACTACCGCGTCTTGCGCGCCGGCGGGCGCGTCTACATGCTGGCCGACTACCTGGCGGACGTACTGGCCGACAAGCTCGGCTGGGGGGAGACCGAGACCCTCCGCGTGCTGCCGGGCCGCGCCTTCGAGGGCGTGGTCACCCGGCACCCGCTCTACGACCGCGCGTCGCCGGTGGTGTTCGCCGACTACGTCACGCTCAGCGAGGGCACCGGCTGCGTGCACACCGCGCCGGGACACGGCAAGGAGGACTTCGAGACCGGGCAGCGCTACGGCCTGGCGCCTTTTTGCCCGGTGGACGAGGACGGCCGCTACACCGCCGAGGTGGGCGCGCGCCTCGCGGGACGGCTGGTCCTGGAGGCCAACGACGAGGTCTGCGCCATGCTCCGCGAGGCGGGCGCGCTGCTCAAAGTCGAGCCCTACCAGCACCAGTACCCGCACGACTGGCGGGCGCACGAGCCGGTGGTGGTGCGCGCCACCACGCAGTGGTTCATGGACATCGACCACGCCGTGGACGGCACCACGCACCGGCGGCAGTCGGTGGAGGCGGCCCGGGCGACCCGCTGGTTCCCGGCGGAGAGCGTGAACCGCATCGTGCCGATGGTGGAGAACCGGCCCGACTGGTGCCTCTCGCGGCAGCGGGCGTGGGGCGTGGGGATCCCCGCGTTCTACTGCCCCTGCGGCGCGGTGGTGATGGACGAGACCAGCCTCGACAGCGTGGTGGAGGTGGTGCGGCGCGAGGGGAGCGACGCCTGGTTCGAACTGCCGCCCGAGCAGCTCCTGCCGGACGGCTACGTCTGCGCGCAGTGCGGCGGCGCGCCCAGCCGCTTCCACAAGGAGCAGGACGTGCTCGACGTGTGGTTCGACTCCGGCTCCACACACCAGGTCTGCTACACGCCCGAGCGGCGGCCGGTGGACCTCTACCTGGAGGGCTCGGACCAGCACCGCGGGTGGTTCAACTCGTCGCTGATGGTCAGCGTCGGACTGGACGGTGCGGCGCCCTACAAAGCGGTCGTCACCCACGGCTTCGTGCTCGACAAGGACGGCCGGGCGATGCACAAGAGCGCCGGCAACGTGGTCGCGCCGAGCGAGGTGATCGACCTCTACGGCGCCGATGTGTTCCGGCTCTGGGTGGCCTCGTCGGACTACTTCGTCGATGTCCGGATCGGCGAGGAGATCCTCAAGCGCGTGGCCGACACCTACCGCAACCTGCGCAACTCGTTCCGGTTCCTGCTGGGCAACCTGCACGGCTACGACCCGGCTGCCGACACGGTGCGGGCCGACGAGCTGAGCCTGCTGGACCGCTACGTGTTGCACCGCCTGGAAGGGCTGAAGCAGCAGGCGGTGCGCTGCTACGAGAGCTACGAGCTGCACAGGCTGGTCACCGCCACGGCGAGCTTTGCCATCGAGGTCAGCGCGACGTACCTGGATGTGTGCAAGGACGAGCTCTACTGCGGCGCGCCGCGAGGCACGGCGCGGCGGGCGGTGCAGACAGTGCTCCACGCGTTGTGCAGCGAGCTGGCGCGGATGCTGGCGCCGGTGCTCTGCTTCACCTGCGACGAGGTGTGGGAGCACCTGCCGGGCGCGACCGAGGAGTCCGTCCACCTGACCGACTGGCCGGCGCCGTGTCCGGAGCGGCTGGACGACGCGCTGGCGGCGGAGGTGGAGCGGCTGCTCGCCGTGCGTGCGGTGGTGAAGGCGGCACAGGAGGTCTACAACCAGGACAAGCCGCGGGCGGAGAAGGTCAACCCGCTGGAGATGTCCGTCGCGCTCACGGTCGATCCGGACCTGGCGGCGCTCTGCGAGCGGCACCACGAGGCGCTGCGCGCGCTGCTGGTGGTGAGCGCGGTGTCGGTGGCGGCGGGCGCGGCTGGCCAGGAGCCGGCGGCCGAGGTCGGGCCGGCCGACGGCAGCCGTTGCGGGCGCTGCTGGCGGGTGCATCCCGCCGCCGAGTTCGGGCAGGTCGAGGGGCATCCGGGCGCGTGCAACCGGTGCGGGACGGTGGTAGCGGAGGTGCAAGCCGACGTGTAGGGAGCAGCCGTGTGGCACGGGCAGTCTGCTGCCCGTGTCCGTGGTGGCCAGCCGGCGGGCGGGGTCGGCAGAACAACCCACCTC
>JACPDV010000476.1 GCA_016183835.1 Armatimonadota bacterium | reverse complement strand
GAGCCGTTGTTGATGCTCCCCGCGGTGGCGAAGGAGATGCCGTGCCGCTCGCGGGTCATCGCATGGTCGCGGAGCAGCTCCGCGACCATGTTGACCTCTTCGTTGCGGCTGAGGGTGAAGGGCGCGAGCTGGCCGCAGATCAGCGCGCGCGGCAGGTGCTCGCGGATCTCGTCGCAACGGACGGTGGGCCCGAAGTTGGCCCAGGTGAGTCCGAGCTGGCCGAGCACGGGGAGGAGGTGGGCCATGTCGGAGTCGGAGTGCTGCCCGCGAGCGTCGCCGGGGTTGGGCGAGTAGCGGTCGAACACGCCCTTGAGGATCGGGTAGCCCCAGAACTCGTACAGCGCGGGGTTGAGCAGGCAGCAATTGTCATCGGCCCAGCCCCAGCCGTGCGGGGCGGTCTCCGGCGTGTAGCCCGCCTCCTCGTCGATCACGCGGGCCAGCTCGAGGATGGCGCGGAGGATGGTGTCGCGCAGCCTCGCGGCCAGCTCGGGGTTGTCGAGGATCAGCCAGATCAGGTCCTCGGCGCCGTAGATGGAGGTGGCGAAGGTGACCGGCCCGCGCTGCCCGCGGTAGAGCGGCGGGCGGATCCCCCGGGGCAGGAGTCGCTCCTTGGCCGCCTCCCAGCCGTCGGGAAGGACGAACGCGCGGAGGTCGGCGAGCCTCTCGTCCACGCGGTCCAGCAGCGCGCGCAGCTCGGCCTCCCCGTGGGCCGCCTGCTGCAGCCAATAGGAGGCGCCGTGCCACTCGTTGCGCGCCTCGAAGATGTCGTGCAGCCCCTTGTGACCCGGCCACTGCCGGCTCGGGTCGGGCACCGCCTCGCTGAGCAGCCGGCGGCCGACGATCTGCTCCGCGCGATCGTTGTACGCGCGGCAGACCTCCGCGCGCCAAGTGGAGTCGTGGGTCAGGCGGTGCCAGTTCTCATCGGTTTCGGGGATGCCCAGCTCATCGAACACACACTCGCTGGACATCAACATGCCGAGGGGCATCTGCGGGCAGTCGGCGGACCAGGGATCGGCCGTGGCTTGTTTTTGAGCGGCCCAGAACTGGTCGAGGTCGACGGGGGCCAGCTCGCCGTGGGCGTGGCACCGGCGGACGAACTCCTCCGCGCGGCGAAGCTGGTCGGGGGTGACGTGGAAGCTCAAGCCGGGTCTCCGGAAGTGCCTTCGACACCCCGCTCCGGTCCCCTCTCCCCCCGGGAGAGGGCTAGGGTGAGGGCGCGAAAAGGGACGAAGAGCCATCTGGCGCCTACGGTCCACCCTCACCCCAGCCCTTTCCCGGAGGGAGAGGGGGTCGGATCTGACCACCGTTCACTGCTCACCGTTCACCGTTCACGGCCGCCACAACCGCCTCCGCGCTGATCCCGTGCCGCCGCTTCACATCGGCGTGGCTGCCCGACATCACCGCGAACACATCCTGCACCCCGAGCCTGCGCAGCGGCACGCCGCAGCCGTGCTCGGCCAGCACCTCCGCCACCGCGCCGCCCAGTCCGCCGATCACCGTGTGCTCCTCGAGGGTCACTAGCAGCGGCGTCTCGCGCGCGGCGGACAGCACGGCCTCGGCGTCGAGCGGTTTGAGGGTGTGGACGTGCAAGACCCGCACCGGCTTCCCGGCCGCCGCCAGCTCGTCCGCCGCGCGGAGCGCCTCGGCGGCGATCGGGCCGGTGGAGAGCACTGTCGCTGCGCCGCCCTCGCGCAGCCGCACGGCCTTGCCAAGGGTGAACTCGCGCTGCTCCTCGGGTTGGTCGGGCAGCAGGTTGCCGCCCTGGTTGGCGAAGTAGGCCGGCCCGTCGATGGCCGCGATCGCCCGCATGGTCTGCTCGGTCTCGAAGCCGTCGGCGGGCATCACCACGGTCATGCCGGGGATCAGCCGCATCAGGGCCGCCTCTTCCATGGCATGGTGCGTGCAGCCCCAGCCGGCGTACATCAGCCCGTAGCCGTAGCCGCCCACCACCTTCACGTTCCGCGCGCCGTAGCCCAGGTCGGTGCGGATCTGCTCGAAGCAGCGCATCGTGACGAACGGGTTCATGCCGATCACGAACGGGATCTTGCCGCGCACCGCCAAGCCGGCGCCGATGCCGATCAGGTTCTGCTCGGCGATGCCGATCTCGATCGCCCGCTCGGGGAAGCGCTGCGCGAGCGGCTGCAAGAAGCCCCAGCAATCGCAGCTCACGCCGCAGACCCGCGGGTCTTGCTCGGACAGCTCGAGGATCACATCGCCGAAGCCCTTGGCCATGTCAGGCTCCCTCCCCCAGCTCCGCCAGCGCCGCCACCAGGCTGTCCGCGTTGAGCCGGTACATGTGGTGCGTCTCCAGGAACGACACGCCCTTGCCCTTCACCGTGTCGGCGATCAGGCACGACGGACGCCCGGGTCCGAACGGCAGCGCATCGAGCGCCGCCACGATCTCGCCCAGGTCGTGTCCGTCCACGTCGCGCACCGCCCAGCCGAAGGCGCGCCACTTGTCCGCCAGCGGCTCCAGGGCCATCATCTCCTCGGTCCGCCCGGTCTGGTACTTGTTGCGGTCGACGATAGCGACGAGCTGGCCTAGCTTGTGGTGCGAGGCCGCCATGGCGGCCTCCCAGTTGCTGCCCTCCTGCAGCTCGCCGTCGCCCAGCATCACCACCACGCGGTTGGGCGCGGCGTCCATCTTCACGCCCAGCGCGATCCCCACGCCCAGCGGCAGGCCGTGGCCGAGCGACCCGGTGGAGGCGTCGATCCCCGGCGTCAGGCGCGCGCAGGCGTGGCCCGAGAGGATGCTGTCCAGCTCCAGGTGCGTGGTGAGCAGCTCCTCGGGGAAGAAGCCGCGGAGCGCCAGCGCCGCGTCGAGCGCCGGGACGCAGTGGCCCTTGCTCAGCACGAAGTAGTCGCGCCCCTCCCAGCCCGGGTTGTGCGGGTCGACCCTGAGCCAGTGGAAGTAAAGCGCGGCCAGCAGATCGG
This sequence comes from Armatimonadota bacterium, assembly GCA_016183835.1. Lineage (GTDB taxonomy): Bacteria > Armatimonadota > UBA10988 > UBA10988 > UBA10988 > JACPDV01. The sequence continues at coordinate 2,262 of JACPDV010000476.1, read as the reverse complement.
CGATGGAGAGCGAGCCGCCGGTGTGGCAATCGCTCATCGCGGCGATGCGGAGCACGCCGGCGCGGATCCGGCGGGCCTTGTCGCGGAGGTCGGACAGGTTCATGGTCGGGCCACCTTGCGCCAGAGCTCGGACTGCGCCGCGGGATCCTGCGGCAGGACCGTGGCATCCGGAAGCGGCGTCGCCGAGGGCAACAGGCAGACCGGGCAGCCGGCCGCCGGGAGCGTCTGCGCTTCGGCCGCCGGGAGTGCGTCGCCGAGCACGAGCATCGCCGCCGCGCCGCGCGCCTCGGACGGCTCACTGACCACACGGATCCGCAGCCCCGCCTCCGCCGCCGTGGCGAGCGCGGCGTCCCACCCCCGGCGGGTCATGTAGCGGTCGTAGAAGAGCAGGTTCCACTCCTGGCTGCGCGGCAGCCAGGCGGCCAGCACCGGCCCGGGCGGCTCGGGCTCGGTGTGGTACTTGGCGCCGAAGGCCTCGAACTGCGCGCCGGTCATCTCCCACCAGTGCATCAGCCCGGCCAGCCCGTGCCGCTGTCCCGCCGCCACGAACTGCCGGATGTGCTCGGCGCGCATGGCCTCGGGATACTCCGGCTTCTCCTGGATGCCGAACTCCTCGATCATCACGGGCCGCGGGCGGTCGGGCAGCGTGTCGCGGTGGAGGGCGACCAGGAACGCCACGTGCCGGTCGATCGGCGGGCCGTTGAGCCACAGGTCGTAAGTGTGCGGCGCCCAGAAGTCGAACAGCTCCGCTCCGGCGTGCCCGCGGAGGGCGCGGCCGAGGGTGTCGCTGATGGAGATCAGGTGGCTGCGGTCGGCGGCCTTGATCAGCCTCGCCCGGGCGATCAGGGCGTCGGCGGTGACGGCGAGGTCGAAGTCGAGGAAGGCGCTCGCCGCGGGAGTGCTCTGCGCCTTCCACTCGGCCTCGGTCGGCGGCGGGGTGTCCTCGGCCAAGGCGTGGGCCTTCAGCCAGCTCCGCCAGCCGGCGAGCTTGGCGGGCGACGGACCCAGGTAGCTCACCGGCTCGTTGGTCACCGTCCAACCCAGGACGGCCGGGTCGCCGCGCAGCGGCTCAACCACGCCTCTGACGAGGTCCGGGTAGATCCGCAGCGCTTCCGACGAGGCGAAGACGTCCTTCTCGGTGACGCCCACGTGCCGGCTGGCGTGGTACTGGTAGCCCGCACTGCCGTACTCCAGGCAGAGGATCGTCCGGATTCCGTGCGACGCGGCGCGGGTGATGGTGTCGCGGAGCCGCTGCACCGCCGGCCCGTTCACGGCGCCGGGGNNNNGTAGAGCCAGTCATAGGTCAGCAGCCGGACCACGTTCATGCCGGCGGCGGCCATCTGTGCGAGGCGGCGCTCCTGTTCCACGGGCGGCAGGCACGGCAGAGAGCCGCCGTGGGTGTTGAAGCCAACCGGGTGCCACGGCCGGCCCGCGACCGTGAAGCCCGTCCCGGCCGGGTCCACCGAGACGAAGCCCTGCGCCCGCAGTCGCTCGGCGGCCGTGCGGTCGAGGGGCGGGTCGGGCGCGATCTGGTGCATCACCCGCGCAGCCTCGCGGAGCTCCGCCTCGACGTCGCGCCGCTCCAGGTGCAACGTGGCGCGCTTGCGCTCGCCGGTCTTGGGCAGCATCAGCCGCAGCATGATCACCACCCGGCCGTCGCGGTCGAGCGACGAGGTGAAGCCGTGGCCGTCGGCCGTGTCGAACAACACGCCGGCCGCTCCCGTGGCGAACCACCACGGGGCGTTCGGGTGCCAGGTGGCGACCAGCTCCGCTCCCCGTTTCGCCCCCGCGAGCGGCACGGTGACCGGCATGTCCTCCATGCCGTAGGCGAAGCGGTCCGCCCCCGGCGCGAAGGTGACCTCCACGCCGAGCAGCCCGATCCAGGCGTCGGCCAGGCGCTCCACGGTCAGGTTCAGCTTGTCCCCGTCGCGCCGCCAGGTGACTTGGAGCGGGTCCTCCAGCTTGCCGACTGTCTCGCCCGCCTCCGGGGCCTCGAAGGCGGGCGCGCGGAAGTCCTTGCCCCAGCCGCCCGTCCAGGCGACGGCGCGGATGCGCTCGATGGCCGGCGCGGCGGGGGCGGGCAGCACGGCGCACCAGAGGCCGAGCAGCAGGACGACGCCCGGTGCACGACTCCGCCACCCCCTCCTTGCCAAGGAGGGGGCAGGGGGAGGTCCCGTGAACCACGTCGGTTTGGTCCGGGCGCACGCTGCAGCGGATCTACCGCCAACCGAGCCGGACGGCCCCAGGCCTCCCTCACTGAAG
>JACPDV010000485.1 GCA_016183835.1 Armatimonadota bacterium | reverse complement strand
GGAGGCGAGCACCTCACGCGTCCCGGTGAAGGGCACGGTGTTGGGCATGGTGAGCACGGTGGTGACGCCCCCGGCGGCGGCGGCGGCGCTCTCGGTTGGGTAGGTGCCCTTGTGGGCGTGGCCGCCCGGCTCGCGGAAGTGGACGTGGCCGTCGATCAGACCGGGCAGCAGCAGCAGGCCGTTCAGATCGCGCTCTTCACGCCCCGCCATGATGCTCACGCCGGCGGGCTCGATGGCGGCGAAGCGGCCGTGCCGCACGGCCAGGTCGGCCTCGATCACGGCGGCCGGGGTGACCAGGCGGGCGTTGCGGAGGACGAGGTCGGCAGGTTCGCTCATGGTCGGGGCTGCTTGAACTGTGGGGCCGGGAGGAGTATCATCAAGCCGCCGTCAGTGTACCACGCGGCGCCGGAGGGACGAAGATGGGTGTCGATCGTATCGCTCGAGTGGAGGTCATCCCCGCGGCGCTGCCGGTCAAGAGGCACGAGGACGAGTCGCGCGGCGAGGCGCAGCAGCACGTCTTCCTGCGGCTCCAGACCGACCAGGGCGTGGTGGGCTGGGGTGAAGCCCGCGCGCTCCCGTCGTGGACCGGCGAGACGGTGGCGAGCATCACGTCGGCCCTGCACGACTACTTCGCGCCGGCGCTGCTGGGGGCCAACCCGTTCGCGCGGAACGCCATCCTGGCGACCATCGACGAGCTGGTCACCGGCTCCTCGCCCTCGGCGCGCGCGGCGGTGGACACGGCGCTCCACGACCTGCAGGGCCGGATCCTGGGCATCCCGGTGCACGAGCTGCTGGGCGGCAAGGTGCACGACCGGGTCAACCTTTCCTGGAGCCTGCGCGCGGAATCGCCGGCGGCGATGCGCGAGCTGGCACTCAAGCACCACGGCGCGAAGTGCCTCAAGGTGAAGGTCACGGGCGACCCGGGTCTCGACGCGGAGCGGCTCGGGGCGGTCCACGAGGCGGCGCCGAACGTGGATCTCTGGCTGGACGGCAACCAGAACTACACGCCCACGAGCGCGCTGAGCCTGCTCGACCGGGTGCGCTCGGTGAAGCGGGTGGTGTGCCTGCAGCAGCCGGTGCCGAGCAGCGACTGGCTGGGGATGGCGCGGCTCCGGCAGCGCTCGCCGCTCCCGCTGGCGGTGGACGAAGGCTGTTTCTCGGTCTCGCAGGTGCTCCCGCTGGCGCAGCTCGGGGTGGCGGACCTGGTGGTGTTGAAGCTGTGCAAGGCGGGCGGGCTGCGTGACCTCCTCCTGATGGCGCAGGTGGCGCAGCAGGCGGGCCTGGATCTGCTCGGCTCGGGCCTGACGGAGAGCGGCATCGGCCTGGCGGCGGCGATCCACGTCTACAGTGTGCTGGACCTTCGCCTGCCGCCGCAGCTCAATGGGCCGCAGTTCCTCGAGGAGCTGTGCGCCACGGGGCTGGAGAACAGCTCGCCGATGGCGCTGAGGGTGCCCAACGAGCCGGGCCTGGGGATCGAGGTGGACGAGGAGCGGATCCGGGCGTACCGCCTGGATGCGGACTAGCCTGTCCTCGACGCCCGCAAAAACCGAACGGGCCGGGTCGCCCCGGCCCGTTGGCCTATGTCCATCGGGGTGGGCAGATTTGAACTGCCGGCCTCACGGACCCGAACCGTGCGCTCTACCAAGCTGAGCCACACCCCGTACTGCCGCCTATTGTAGCACGTGGAGTCGCCGAGTCAAGGCGGACTCTTCGCTGCGTCATCCGGGCAGCACCCCGACTCGCCTCGGCCAGTTGGAGGGCGCGGACGCGCCGGGGTGCCACACCGTCACGGACTTGGCCTAGAGCTGCGCTGAGCAGCGGTTGTTGCCTCCGGCCAAGGCGATCGATTCGACCGGCAACCGGAAGTTGGCGCCGCCAAACGGATAGAGCTTGCAGTTCGAGCTCTTGTACCACTTCACGTGCCCGTCGCCCAGGCAGACGTTGCTCCCGCCGTTGTGGCGGGTGCCGTCGTCGGTCCTTGCGGCGGGATTGCAGTCGGTCCCGCAGGTTTCGGCATACCCCATGCGGCCGAGAATGCCGCCCGACGACGCGCTGACGCCGTTCTGGCCCAGGCCCCGGTTCTCGAAGACGATGGGCACGTCGGCCGGGTAGTTCCACTTGGCGAGCTTCGTGAAGTCGCCCGCGCAGCCGTTCTGCATGATCTCGTCGATGCCGTACGAGAGCTGGAACGAGGCCGGAAACACCCCGCGGGTGATCCAGGCGTTCACTTCGTAGTGCGGGATCGAGTTGTTGGTGCAGTTCCCGTTCCGGTGGCTCGGACACGCGAAGAGCTGCCAGTTCTTCGTGTAGGCAAAGATCTGCGCAGGATACGGGTACCGCTGCTGGTAGGGCGCACCCCAGCAGGGGGTCTGGGAGCGCGGGAAGCGCTCGTCGTAGTCCTGCATGTACTGCAGGATGGCGAGCCCGAGCTGTTTGAGGTTGCTCGAGCAACTGGACTGCCGAGCCTTCTCCCGGGCCTTGGCGAACACAGGGAACAGGATCGCTGCCAGGATGGCGATGATCGCGATCACGACCAGCAGTTCGATCAGTGTGAATCCTCGATGCCTGTGCATGGCTTTCCCCTTCCTCCATAGGCTGTGGACCCGACCCCAATGGTGCACTCTATCTACGCAGATCCCGACCGGGTTGTCAAGTGCGAACTCTGATGGGACTGATTGGCGGCGCCGGGAGTCTTGTCTGCTCCTCCCCCTGCGAAGCGGGGGGAGGCGGGAGGGGGGTCCTCCGGCTACCGCGAACCGGCCGCAAACCCCCACCCCGTCCCTCCCCCGCTTCGCAGGG
>JACPDV010000513.1 GCA_016183835.1 Armatimonadota bacterium | reverse complement strand
GGTGGGCGAGAGCGCCCTGGTGGAGCAGCCGGCGGCGGCGGCCGGGGTGTACGTGCTCCTCGTCGACGCCGGGGCCAACGGCGCCGACGTGACCCTGCTGAACGACCACGCGGCGGCGGCGGCGCGCTCGCTCCGGCTGGTGACCCGCCCGGTCCGGCTCTGGTTCCTGGTGCCGCCGGGTGCCAAGGACTTCGGCGTGGTGCTGGACAGCCCGGCGCCGGAGGAGAACGCCAAGGTGACCGTTTTCGATCCCGACGGCAAGCCGGTCGCGGAGGGCTTCACCGGGGCGCAGAAGCGGGTGATCGTGACCACCAAGGTGGGCGCCGGGCAGGACGGCAAGGCCTGGTCCATCGCCACGGACAAGGCGCCCACCGGGGTGATGGAGGACTACACCGTGTCCCTGGACGAACGGCTCCCGGCCTACTGGTCCGTGGCGCCGGACCGGCTGGTCGTGTCCCGGTAGGGCCTCACGGCGTCTGCGGCTCGTCCGCAGGCGGCGGCGGGCGCCACCGGCGCAGGCGTTGCTCCATGGCGTGCCAGCGGGTCTGCTGCTCGGGCCGCAGCACCTCGTCGATCTCCTGGAAGATGGCGTTCACCTCGCGCTTCACGTCGGGCATCGCCTGCTCGCGGATCTGCCGGATGGCCTCGCGGTGCGAGCGGACGATCTCCGCCACCTGCTGGCGCTGCTCGGGGTCGAGGCGGAGCTTGTGGCTGACCCGCCGGGCGATCCAGCCGGCAGCGCGGTCGGGCTCGCGGATCAGCACCCGTGCGACCTTCGCGGCCACCAGCACCGTGGCGCCGCCGCCGCAGACCACGCCGGAGCCGAACACCAGCAGCATCACGAGCACGCCGCGCGCCTTCGAGCGGCGCGGCGCAGCCGGGACCTGCGGCGTGACGTCCGGGGCCGGGGTGTGGCTTGGCTCGCTCATAGCACCCATCCTCCGCTCACGCCGAGCAGCCACGCCAGCCAGCCCTCGTTGAGGGCAGACCAGGCCTGGCAGCCCAGCACGCCCACCACCAGCGCCAGACTCGCGCACGCGCCGGCGAAGCCGAGCGGCCAGCGGTGCCCCGCCGGCGCCGCACGCACGGCCAGGCGCGACCGCACCGCGGCGGTCACGTCGGGCGCCGGCGCCGGCCCGCGCCGGGCCGCCGCCACCAACCGCTCCCAAGCCTCGAGGCGCTTCATGCCGGTTCTCCCGCCTCCAGCAGGCGCCGCAGCTTGCCGCGGGCCCGCCAGGCCTGCACCTTCACCATCGACCGGCTCCAGCCCGTGACCGCGGCGATCTCGTCCACGGTCAGACCGTCCAGGTGGAGCAGCGTCAGCACCAGCCGGTCCCGCGGGGCGAGCCGGGCCAGCAGCGCATGGACCGTCTCGGCCGCCTCCACCGCCGCCGCCGGCGACGGGTCGTGGGTCACGCGGTCGGCCACGGCGGCGACGTCGGGCTCGAACTCCACCCGCTCGCGCCGCCGTCGCCGCCAGAGATCGTAGCCCGTGCGCACCGCGATGCGCTGCAGCCAGCCGCCGAACCGGCCGTCGCCGCGGTAGGAGCCGAAACTCTCCCAGGCGGCGACGAAGACCTCCTGGACCAGCTCGGCGTGCTCGTCGCGATCGCGGGTGAAACGCCACATCCAGCGTGCCACGGCGGCCTGGTGGCGCTCGATCAGCCGCGTGAACGCGTCGCCGTCGCCACGCGCGGCGCGGCCGGCGTCGAGCTCGTCGGCCGCGTCGCGGCTGTCAGCCGGCAGGGCGATGTCGCGTGCCGGACCCGTCATCGTCCACCACCCTCCGGCCGTGCCGGAAGGGGCTCCCGGCACGGCCGCGCAGGGGTTCACAGGGCGCCTTCGAGCGCCTTGCCCGCGGCGCTCCCGGCGTCCTTGCGGAAGGCTTCGAGCTTCTGCACCTGCTCGGGCGTCAAGACCGTCTTCACCTCGCGCATCACCTTGGCGCGGAGGACTGCGGCGTCGCCCAGCGGAGCGGACAGCTCGCTCACCGCCGCCCGCACGGCTTGCTCGTCGAACGGCTCGGCCTGCGAGGCCGCCACGACCTTCTGATGCCCGGCGCGGAGCTTATCCACCACCGCGCGGAACTCGTCGCGGTGCGCGCCGAGCCTCTCGTGGACGGCCTTACGCTGTTCGTCGGCCAGCTTCAGCTCCTCCCGGAGCTGCTTCAGCTTGGGCAGCTCGGCACGGAGGAAGCGGCCCACCGGGCGGTTCCGCAGCTCGGGCCAGGCCTGCAGCAGGCCGCCGGCCACCGGATCGTGCTGCGCCCAGGCAGCGCCCGCCGCGAGCAGGCCGGCGAACCCGAGGGTCAGGCCGGCGGTCCACCACGCACGCTTCTTCATCGTTCGCTCCTGATCCGGTGTCTTTCGAGCCCTCGCTCGGCGCCGGACATGCGATCCGGTCGCCGCGCGCCGGCGGCCGGTTACAGGGGCGATGTGAATCAGGCCGGCTCGTCCACCGGCACCATCGCGTGGGCCGCGGGATCGAGGCCCGGGGGCAAGCTGGTGGTGCGCCAGCCGCTGACGTTGTAGATGGCCTCGCGCAGGTCGGCGCCGTCGAGCCGGGCGGTGGCGAGCTCCGCGTAGGTCAGGTCGGCCCCGCGCAGGTCGGCGTCGCGCAGGTCGGCGCCGGACAGGTCGCAGCGCGAGAGGTCGGCGCCGCGCAGGTCCGCGCCGCGCAGGTCCGCGCCGGCCAGGTTGGCATAGCTGAGCGAGGCGAGCCGCAGCTCGCGGCCGGCGCCGCCCTGGTTGACCAGCTCCCACACCAGCCGCCACTGGCTGTCGAGCCGCGTGGCCGGATCGAGGCGCGCGTCGCGGAGGCAGGCCTCGGCGAGGTTGGCATCGGTCAGGTCGGCGCCGCGCAGGTCGGTGCCCGAGAGGTCGGCGCCGAGGAGCTGGGCGGCGGTCAGGTCGGCGCCGGCGAGGTCGCTGCCGGTGAGGTCCGCGCCGGCCAGGTAGGCCTCGCGCAGGTCGGCCCCGGGCAGGGCGCGGCCCCGGCCCTGCCCATTGGCCAGCTCCCAGACGAGGCGCCAGCGAGCGGGGAGAATGCTGTGCTCGTCGATCACGGCGCCCTGCAGGCGCGCGCCGGCGAGGGCGGCCTCGCCCAGGTCGGCGCCGGTGAGGATGGCGCCGGAGAGGAAGGCGTCGCGCAGGTCGGCGCCGTACAGCCCGGCGCCGGCGAAGTTGGTGCGCTGCAGGTTGGCGCCGCGGAAATCGGCCTGGAAGAGGTTGGCTTCGGAGAGGTCGGCGCGGCTGAGGCGGGCGCCCCGGAGGCGGGCGCCCCGAAAATCGGCCAGCCCGAGGTTCGCGCCACTGAGGCGGGCGCCGCGGAGATCGAGCCCGGCCAGGTCGGGGGCGCGGCGCAGGATTTCGTGCCGGCTCAGCGACATGCGGGGAAAGCCCTCGGAACGACGGCGACAAGGTCGCACCGGAGAAGGGTGTTCACGCGCTACGGGCCTCGATCAGGCCGCGCGCGGCGGGCTGGAAACCCGGCGGGAAGGCCGTGGCGCGCATCGCTTCGCGGCTGTACTGGGCGCCTTCGAAGGCGGCACCGTCGACTCGGGCGGTGCTGAAGTCGGCCCACACCAGCTTGGCGCCGCGCAGGTCGGCGCCGGCCAGGTCGGCGCCGCGGAAGTCGCAGGCCCAGAGGTTCGTGACGCGCAGGTTGGCGTGGGTGAGGTCGGCCAGGCCCAGCTTGCTCCCGCTCAGGTCGCTGCCCTGCAGATCGACGCTGGCCAGGCGGGCGCGCTCCAGGTTGCAGCCACGCACCGCGGCTTCTTTGATCACCGCCCCGCTGAGGTCCACGGCGCTCAGGTTCACCTGCCGGAGGCTGGCGCGGTAGAGCACCGCGCGGCGGAAGGTCGCGCCGATCAGCTCGGTCGTCTCGTCGAGGCGCGCGCCGCTGAGATCCGCCTCCTCGAAGAGCGCCTCGGCGGCCTTGGCGCCGCACAGGTCCGCCAGCACGAGGCGCGCCCGCTTGAGGTTGGCCCCGCGCAGCACGGCGGACGCCAGTTGAGCCCTGGCCAGGCTCGCCGCCGAGAGGTCCGCGCGGGTCAGATTGGCCCCGTTGAGCAGCGCTTCCTTGAGGTTGGCCCCGCGCAGCCGTGTCCCGGTGAGATCGGCACAGTGGAAATCGCCGAGTTGGAGGTCGGCCCGAGTCAAGTCCAGGTTGGAGAGATCGCAGTTCGCCAGGCTGCTTCGATCGCGCACCGCTGCGATCACCTCGGAAGCGTTCAGTTTCCTCATGGTCCGGATTACCTGCCCGAAGCGCTGCTCGGCCGCGAACGCCTCCACCTCCCTGGGGACGGACCTTGCCAGGACTAAGCAGGCAGCCACAGTCATTGTCCGCTGGCGTAGGGGCGACCCTTGTGGTCGCCCGCTCCGGGCCGGCGAACATCCCGGCTCGCCCAGACGGGCGACCACAAGGGTCGCCCCTACGCCTGACACTATCGCAGGCCGCCTGCTTAGGGCCGCCGCGCGGATAGCGAGGGAGGGAATCGAACCCTCGACCTTGCGATTATGAGTCGCACGCTCTAACCGGCTGAGCTACCTCGCCACTGCCACAAGTGTACCCAGGGCCAGCCCACGCGTCAACTGCTTGACTCTCGCTCCACCTGGTGATAGCATCCCGCCTTTCCCAGCGCCAGGGGTCCTCCAGCCCCTCCGGAAAGGCGTTTGCCATGCACAGTCGGAGCTTCGTCAGCGCCGCCGATCTCTCCCGGTCGGAGGCGGAGCAGCTCCTGGAGTCGGCGCTGGCGCTCAAGCGCCAACCGCGCGGTTCGCGGCCGCTCGAGCGACGCGTCCTGGCAATGCTGTTCGAGAAACCCTCGCTCCGTACCCGCGTCAGTTTCGAGACCGGCATGGTCCAGCTCGGCGGTCACGCCATCTATCTCGCCCCCGACGACGTCCGCGCCGGGACCCGCGAGTCGCTCCCCGACGTGGCCCGCAACCTCTCCCGCCTGGCCGACGGCATCATGGCCCGCACCTTTGCCCACGCCACCGTCCAGACCCTCGCCGACCACGCCGAGGTGCCGGTGATCAACGGCCTCAGCGACCGCGAGCATCCCTGCCAGGCCCTCGCCGATTTCCTCACGCTCCACGAGCATCGCGACCTCGCGCGCCGCCCCACACTGGCCTACGTCGGCGACGGCACCAACGTCTGCCATTCGCTGATGCTCCTCTCTAGAGTCCTCGACGTGCCCCTCAGAGTGGCCTGCCCCGCGGGCTACGAGCCGGCGCCCGAGTTCCAGACGAGCTGTCCCGCCGTGCTGGTCACCCCCGACCCGGTGCAGGCCGTGGCCGGCGCCGACGCGGTCTACACCGACGTCTGGGCCAGCATGGGGCAGGAGGATCAGGCCGAGGCGCGCCGCCGCATCTTCCGCCCCTACCAGGTCAATGCAGCGCTGATGGCGGGGGCGGCGAAGGACGCCATCTTCCTCCACTGCCTGCCCGCCCATCGTGGCGAGGAGGTGACCGACGAGGTGCTCGACGGCCCGCAGTCGGCGGCCTACGACCAGGCCGAGAACCGGCTTCATGCGCAGAAAGCGCTGCTCGTGATGCTGATCGCGTAGGAGTGCCCCATGGCGCCGCGCAGTACACTCATGCCACGGCAAGCCGCGCATGAGACCCCCTCCCTTGCGCAGCGGGGGAGGGCCGGGGTGGGGGCTCTCGCCGGTGCCGGCGCGTAGCGCCAACCCCCCTCCTGCCTCCCCCCGCTGCGCAGGGGGAGGGGTTGATCCATCAGACCGGCGATCCTGGCCCGCTCTCCACCACGCTCACGGTGCTGGTGTGGAGAGGATGAACGTCGCCGGCGGACCCCAGTTGCCGGCGCCGTCCACGGCCCGGATGTGGAACCAGCTCAGCCCCGCCGGCACCCGGCTGAGCGAGAGCGACGTGTCCGTCGTGGCCACCTGGGCCGGCGGCACCGTGTCGGGCTTGTCGTCGAGGACGAAGCTGTAGCCCGCCACGCCGGTTTCGTCGAAAGCCTGCCACTCCAGCTGCGCCAGCGACGTGGTGGCCGGCCGGAAGACGAAGCAGCGGTCGATCTGCCAGCTCTCGCCGGCCTTCCCCGCGGCCTTGCCCAGGTTGCCGAAGCCCACCGCCTTGACCACGTAGGGCACCTTGAAGGTGTCCGCCCTGGTGCTGAGCAGATCGCGCGCCGGCAGAAGCGCCTGGTGCCACTGACCGTCAGCCACGATGCCCTGCGCCGCGCCGAGCACCGGCACGCCGTCGGCGGGCGCGGTGAGCGTGACTGAGACCGGCACGAACTCGGTGGCGGCGTTGCGTGCGCTGAGGAGGAGCTGCAGCGGCGTGCCGGGCGGCAGGCGGTAGTCGAAGGCCAGCAGGCTGAACCGGCTGGCGGCGTAAGGGCGGTCGAACTCGTGCCACACGGCGTAGGGCCCTTCCGCCTGCTTGGGCGTCACGGTGAGCGCCTTGCCGCCGGCACCGCGGCCGTCGTCGGCGTGGTCCACCGCCGCCGCGGCGGCCGGCACGGCGTGCCAGCTCGGGAACTCGCTCTCGAAACCGTCGGCGTAGTGCGCGGCGTGGGTGGGGCTGTTGACCTCCACGTCGGGCCCGCGCTTGTCGGCCTTGAAGTCCACCACGAACTGCCACGCGGGCAGTTCCTTGGGCCGGTTCCCCGCCTGGTCGCGCGCCTCGAGCAGCTTCACCGCCACGGTTTTGCCGTCGGGGAAGGCGATCGGCGGCGTGGCGCGCCGCCCGTCCCAGATCAGCCGCCCGCCGTCGGCCTGGTAGACCAGCACCTGGTTGTCCACCTTGTAGGTCTGGCCGTCCACTTCGAGCGCGAGGGCGGACAGATCGAGCCCGGCGCCCTGGTCGTCGCGCAGCTCCACGCCGATGCTCGGCGGCGCCGCGTGGGAATCGGGCGCCGGCCAGACCGCGCCGATCACGGGCCGCCCGGCGTCGATCAGGAGCCGCATCGAGAGGGGTCGGGAGAGGTTTCCGGCCGGGTCGTAGAGCCGCGCCCAGAGGTAGACCAGCCCCTGCTTGAGCTGCTCCAGCGGGAGCGCGCGGCCGGCCACCTTCTGCCCCACGTCGTGCGCGTCGGGTCCGGGCAGGTCCTTCGGGTCGCCCGCGCTGACCACCTCCGCCCCGGCTACGCCCACCGCGTCGTCGGCGGTCCACTCGAGCTGCGTGTCCGCGCCGAGCATCGGCACCAGGTGGAAGTTGTCCACGTACCAGACCTCGCCGGCGTAGTTGCCGGGGAAGCGTTTGGGCGCATCGGACCACGGCCCGCCGGTGAGCAGCAGCATCCCCACGGTGAAATCGGTGTCGCGCGGGAACCGGGCGCGGAGCAGATCGAACAGGTTGACCTCGGCGTGGTGCCACTGGTCGTCCTGCACCACCTTCGGCACCGCGCCGATGACGCTGGAGTCCTCGTCCTGATCCGTGAACCGCACGCGGCAGTACTGGTCGCCGTGGCGCAGCAGGAAGTCCACGCGCAGCCGCGCGGGGGCCTTGTAGTCGAAGCTCAGGACGCGGTAGCGCGCGGCGTCGAAGGGCGTCTGGCGGACGAAGCAGGAGAAGGGCGAGGCGTCTTCGGTGCAGGTCAGCTTGAGGCTGTACTTGCCGCCCGCGGCGGTGTCGGTGCTGCGCTCGAGCAGCGTGCCGCCCGCGCCGAACGGCTTCCATTCGTCGAGGCCGTACTCGAAGGTGCCCTCGCCGGGGAGCGGCTCGGCTTCCTGCTCGCCCGCCAGGCGCACTTTGAGCACCGGGTTCTCGGGCGGGTCGTGATCTTCCGCGGCCTTGACCGTGAAGGAGCACTCGAACGGCTGGGGCATGGGCACGTCGTTGTCGTCGGTGGCGGTCAGGCTGAGGCCGACCTTCTGCCCGTCCTTGAACCGGAACCCCGCCGCCGCCAGGTCCACGCTGAGGGTCTCGGTGAGCGGGTCGTAGCGCACCGCCGGGTCCTGCGGGGTGAGGGTGCGGTCGCCGAGGGTGACGGTGATGCTGGCGGGGAGCACGCCCACGCCGGCGTCGCGGAGGCGGCAGCGCCAGACCGCGGGACAGGCGGCGGCGCCGTCGGCGGGCACCGGCTCGCCGGCCACCGGCGGACGCGTGTCCACCTGGAACCGGTGGTGCGTGACGCTGCCCCACTGCCCGTCCTTGCGGTGGGCGCGGACGTGGAGCCAGTGGTCGCCGTCGGCCAGGCCGGTGAGCTGGAGCGTGGGCACCGCGGTGGTGATCTGCTCCGGCGGGCTGGTGTCGGGCCTGGTGTCGGCCACCACACAGAAGCCGTCCACCGGGTCGCGGCTGCGCACCTCCCAGGTGAACTCGGCATCGGCCGGGCCGGGCCGGAGCAGCTCGAAGTTGTCCGCCGCCAAGGCGGTGCCGGCCTGGTTTCCGCCGAACCCGGCCAACAGGTAGTCGCCGTAGTGCTGGTTGGCGAATCCCAGCTCGGTGAGGAGCAGCTTGCGCCGGAGCGGCTGGTCGAGGCGCAGCAGGCGGAGGAGCGGCACCTCCAGGTGGTGCCACTGGCCGTCGGCCTGCACGCCCTCCAGGCGGCCCAGCCAGATGCTCTGCCCGGTGTCGCACGGCGGCCCGGTGAAGCCGATCTCGTAGTCCTGGTGACCGAGCCGGGCGATCAGGTTGGCCTTCAGCCGCGGGTCGGCGCGGTAGTCGAAGGCGAGGCGCGAGAAGAGCGGCGTGTTGCGCCTCGGGCGGGGGAAGATGGTCACGCCGAAGAAGCCGCCGGAGACCTGGTTGCGCGCCACGAGCACCTTGCCGCGCCCCGCCTCGGGCTCCAGCGTGAGCGCCACGGTGGGCGGCTCCTCCTCCACCGGGGTGCCGGCCCAGGGCTCGGCCAGGCGGTCGAAGTCGTTCTGCGGCGACGGATGGGTGACGCTGTCCACCACCACGGGAAGATCGGCGTCGGCCGCGAGGGCGGCGGCACAGAGGCAGAGGCACAGCACGCGGATCATGGATTGTCACCCGTCACCTTGCACGACAAGACGCACTGGTCGTCCACCCACACCAGCAGGAACCGCCCGCGCAGCTCGAAGACCACGGCCGGCTGATCGCTCTGCACCGCGGGCTTGGCCTCGCCCAGCACCTGTTCGCCGTGGAGCAGGCGCAGGGTCAGCTTGGGCTCGGCCGTGGCCAGCCCCACCACGAGGCGCCAGGCGTCCTGCGTGGTGGTGTCGGGGGCGCCCAGGATGATCTGCGCCTGACCCGCCTGCGTGCCGAACCCGGGCACGGTGAAGCGGATCTTGCGGTCGCCGTAAAAGAAGCCCTTGTGCCAGCGCACCGGGGAGTTGTCGACCTTCACCCAGGCGGCGCCGGGTGAGGCCCATTCAGTCATGTAGGGGTCTTTGGCGAACTCCTCGGGGACCGTGGGCGGCGGGTTGTAGAAAGTCGGCCGGAAGCGCGCTCGGATGGTGGTGAAGCGGGCCCCGGCGGAGCCCTCGGCCAGCAGCCCGCAGCGCCCGGCGGGGAACTCGAGGTCGAAGCTCTCGAGCCGCTCCTGCCCGTCCACTCGCCCGCGCAGGAGCCCGTCCTCCCACTCCAGCGCCAGGCGGTGCGGCTTGCCCGGCGCCACGCCCGGCGCCGCACGGTCGAGCACCGTGGCCTTGCCGCCGGCCACCTTGACCAGCGCGACCTCGTCCCGCCCGGCGCGCAGCGCGTAGTAGCCGCCCTGCGCGGTGCGGTGCACCACCACGCCCACCGCGCCGCGCTCGGCCTGCGCGTCGGCCTCGAAACAGACCTCCGACCAGTCGGCCGGCCCGGCGAGGAGCAGCCCGTCGGCCGGCGCCGCGCCGAACCCGCCGGTGCCGAGCTGCCACGGCGCGCCCACCGCCTCCCAGCGGCCCTGGCTCGGAACCACGAAGTCCTCCCCGAAGTACGGCCACGAGCGGACCACCAGGTCGTCGAACAGCGCCCCGCCGAGCGGGTCGTGCTCCTCGCCCGGCTCGGTCCACAGCCCCACCTTGCCCTCGCCGCCCGTGGGCTCGGCGACCTCGAACAGCGGCACGTCGTCGATCCAGCCGAGCACCTTCCCGCCCGCCACGGCGAGCTGCAGCTTGTACCACACCTTCTCGCGGAAGCCGCCCGGCAGCGGCGGCGTGAGGTCGGTGACCTGCCCGTCGAGGACCCGCTGCAGCCGGCAGGTGCCGCCGTCCGGCTGCCTGGCCGAGGTCCAGCGGAGGCGAACGTAGTTCTTCTCGTCGGCGAAGCCGGCCGCCAGCCCCACCGCGCCGCTGCCGTCGCAGCGCACCGCCACCTGCGTCGAGTAGTCGCTCCAGAAGGGATAGCCCACCACCGTGAGCGCCGGCGCGTCGCCGACGCTGCGGTAGCTGAAGGCGTTGGCGCTGCGCGATGATTTGCTGCCCTGCTGGTTGTTCTCCCACTTGCCCGTGACGGTGGTCCAGCCGCCCGTCTCCTCGCCGGCGCGCATGAAGTCGTCGGCCAGGAAGATGTCCTCGGTGGGCTGCGCCTCCGGCGCGGTCACGCTCAGGCCGGCACCGTTGACCTCGTAGCCGGCGCCACCGCCGGCCGGGCCGGCGTCCTCGGCGCGCGCCGAGACCACGTGGTTGCAGAGGAACGTGGTCTGCCAGTCGAGCCGGTGAAGGGCGAAGGGGAGCTGGTCGCCCGCCTGCCCGCGGTAGATGGGTCCGCCGACGCCGACCGGCGTGTCCACGCCGTTGACCACCCGGTGGAAACGCGCCTGCTCGCCGGCGAGATTCAGGTAGCTGTAGTTGCGGGCGTCGCGCTGCTCGAAGACCAGCCGGATCGAGCCTTTGGCCAGCGCTGCGCGCGGGGCGGTCAGCGTGCCGCTGAGCCGGAAACCGGCGCCGGGGCTGTCGTCGACGATCTGCACCGCCGCGCCCGCTCCGGCGACCGCGAGCAGCGCGGCCAAGCACGCTGACAGGGCAAGCCTCATGGTCGTGGTTTTCCCATCGGGCAGAGACGCCTCAGGACGCCGCAAGTTCGGGACGCATCATTATCTTTGCCCGCCGGCGAGGGCGTCAACCGCCGGCCGGCAGGAGTCGGGCGGCGGTCCCGGAACCGGCGCCTCCGATGACCCGCCGCGACATCGCCGTGCTGGCCTGTCTGGCCGTCGCCGTGGCCGCCGCCGGTGCGCCGCTCCTGGCCGGGCGCACGCTCTACTACGGCGACATCACCCTTCAGTTCGTGCCCTGGCGCACGTTCGCCCGCCAGGCGCTCCTGACGGGCGTCCTGCCGCTCTGGATCCCCGACGTGTTCTGCGGCATGCCGTTCCTGGCCAACGGCCAGAGCGCCGTGCTCTACCCCTACCACTGGCTCTCCCTCCCGCTGCGGCCGGCGGACACCATCGCTCTGGGCTGCCTGCTGCATGTGTTCCTCGCCGCCGCCGGGGCTTATGCCTATACCCGCAGCGTGGGCCGGAGTCGTTCCGCGTCGTGTCTCGCCGCGCTGGCGTTCGGGCTGGGCGGGTTCGTGCTGACCAAGCAGCAGTTCCCCTCGCTGGCCTACACCCTGGCCTGGCTCGGCTGGCTGGGCTGGGCGCAGGAGCGGCTCCGCCGGCGGCCCGGCCCGGCCGCGGCGGCGGTCCTCGCCGGGGTAGTCGCCTTCCAGTGGCTGGCCGGCCATGCGCAGATGGCGTTCCTCCAGCTCGTGCTGATGGGGCTCAGTTTCCACCTGGCGAGGCGCGAGACCCGGCGCGGGAAGCTCTGCGCCTGGTGGCTCGCCGGGCTGGCGCTGGGCACGCTGCTCGCCGCGGCGCAGCTCCTCCCCACCTACGAGCTGCTCGGCGCGTCCGACCGCGGTGAGTTCGACTTCGCCGACGCGGCGCGCTTCAACCTGCCGCCCTGGCAGCTCGGCACGCTGCTCCTCCCCGAGCTGTTCGGCTCGCCGATGGGCAGGCTGCCCTACCTGGGCGTCGGGCCCTACTGGGAGATGAGCGCCTGGGTCGGGCTCGTGGCGCTGGCCTTCGCGCTCGCCGGGGCGCGGGGCGAGCGGTTCTGGGCGATCACCGCGGTGGCCGGGCTGGTCCTCGCCTGGGGCCGCTACACCCCGCTCTACGGCGTGCTCTGGGCCGTCTTGCCGCCGCTCCAGGTGGGGCGCGACCCGGCGCGCTTTGCGCTTTACACGACCTTCGCCCTGGGCCAGCTCGCCGCCGCCGGGTGGGACCGCGAGAGCGACGCCGCCGAGCGCTGGTTCTACGTCTTCACGGTCGGGCTGGCGCTCCTGACGGTGGCCGCCGCGCTCTGTCCCGAGGCGGGTTGGGAGGGGCTCCTCCGCCTCTTGCAGCCGGCGGCACTGACCAAGAAGCTGGCCGGCGTGCCCGGGCTGGCCGCGGCGTGGCGCACGGGCGTGGCCGCGCAGGCCTTCGGGGCGCTGCTCTTCACCGCCGCCGCGGCGCTGATCGCCGGCCGGCCGCGACCGTCGCGGCGCTGGCTGCTGCTCCTCGCGGCGCTCGAGCTGCTGTGGCACGGCGCCGGGGTCAACCCCACGGTGCCCGCCGCCGCCTTCGACGTCGATCCCCGGCCGAGCCACGTGCGCGAGGCGGTGGGGCCGATCTACGTCTCCGAGCAGGAGCTGAAGCGGATCAGCCGGAACTGCTTCAACTACGCCCACTACCCCCGGCGCGGGATGAACTCGGCCACGCTGGCCCAGGCGCGGGCGGCGCTGGTGCCGAATGTCACCGTGGGCACCGGCACCTGGCAGTTCGGCGGCTACGACCCCCTCCGCCCGGCGGCGATGGGCCGCTGGCTGGCCGGCCTGGAGAAGAAGCCGAGCGAGAAGCGCGACGAGGTGCTCCCGATGTGGCGCGCGAGCGGCCGACTCGAGGCGGGCGTGTGGTACGACTACGCCCCGCTGTGGCCCGACTTCGCGGCCCCGGTCGTGCGGCAGAGCCGGCCCACGGCGCAGCGGCGTGTGTTCCATGAGGTGCCGGCCGCGGGGTTTGTGGAGGAGCTGACCGCCATGCCCGCCGGATGGCACGGGTGCGATGCGCGGCTGGCCAAGGTGTGGGAGGGCGTCCACGTGGCGTGGGAGGTGCGCCGGCCGAACGCCCGGCTGTACTACGCGCCCGCCTCGTTCAGCGTGGGGCTGTTCCTCTCGCTGTTGGGAGTCGCCTGCGTTGCTGCCGTGGCTGTCACAGAATGTTCAAGTGGACGCTCGCAACGTGGCTGAAGTCTCACGCCCGGATGTGGTATACACCCACCAGTGCCGAACCGGCACGCGGGATTTGGGTACCTCCGGTTGGGGAGCGAGGACCCGGCAAGCGTCAATCCAAACCAAGAAAGGAGGTGAGAAAAGCGCATGGTGACTCGACTGTTCGCGGAGGAAGAGGGCCAGACCCTGATCGAGTACGGTCTGCTGACGGCTCTGATCTCGGTCGTGGCCATTGCGATCCTGACGGTTCTGGGTCGCAAGACTCGCGACGTGTATGTGACGGTCAGCGACTCGATGACGTCTTCGTCAACCTAGGTCGCCGACTCTGCCGTCCGGGCCGGTGGTTACCGTGGGGTGCCCACCGGCCCGGTCGTGATCGGGATGCTCCATGCTACGCAAGCTGCGGGCCGACGAGGCGGGCCAGACGCTGGTGGAATACGGCCTCCTCGCGGCGTTGATCTCCGTCGTTGCCATCGCCATCCTCACGGTTCTGGGACGCAAGACGCGGGACACGTACACCACCGTCAACGACAGCCTGGTCACCTCCTCGGTGTAGGCTCCGGCCGGGGCGCGGGGGCTCGCAACCGGCGGGCCGAGCCAGGTGTCATACCGCCTGAGAGGGCCCCATGACCCACGCGGACCGCGGCCGCGCGGCGCCGGCGCTCGTGGCCGCGGCGGTCGCGCTGCTGTACCTCCGTACCCTGGCGCCCGGCATCACCTTCGGCGGCGACTGCGGCGAGCTGGCCACCGCCGCCTGGTGCCTCGGCGTCCCGCACCCCACCGGCTACCCCCTCTACCTCCTCCTCGCCCGACTCGCGATCGCCCTGCTCCCCTGGGGCGAGGTCGCCTGGCGCGTGGCCGTGCTTTCCGCCCTCGCCGCCGGACTCGCCTGCGGCCTCGTCTGCCGCATCGCTCAGCGGCTCTCCGGCAGCACGGCCGCGGGCGTCTTCGCCGGCGTCGCCCTCGCCTGCGCCCCGGCGTTCTGGTCGCAGGCGGTCCTCGCCGAGGTCTACGCCCTCCAGCTCGCCCTCACCGCCGCCGTCCTCGCGGCGCTGATCGAGTGGCAGGCGAGCCGCGACAGCCGCTGGCTCAACCTGGCCGGCCTGGCGCTCGGCCTCGGCCTCTGTAACCACGCCACCACGGTCCTGCTCCTGCCCGGAGTGGCCGCCTTCGCCGCGCTGGCGCCCGCGGCCGACGGGCCCGCCGGCCTGCGGGCCGTCGCCCTGCGCCTGCTCCGCCTGGCCGGCTGGGCCGCGGCCTGCCTGCCGCTCTACGCCTACCTCCCGCTCCGGGCCCTGGCCCGGCCGCCGCTCGCCGTGGGCCGCACCGACACCCTTGCCGGGTTCGTCGCCCACGTCACCGGACGCTCCTACGAGGCCAACCTGGGTACGGCCGGCGGCGCGGAGATGCTGCGCTATGCCGGCAACCACCTGCTCTTCGCCGCCTACGATCTGCGCTGGGCCGCGGTCCTGGCCGTGCTTGGCGCGCTGGTCCTCTTCCGCCGCCGGGCGGCGGCGTTCTGGCTCCTGGGGCTGACGGCGGCGGCGGTACTCGGCTTCGCCGCGGCCTACCGGG
This sequence comes from Armatimonadota bacterium, assembly GCA_016183835.1. Classification (GTDB taxonomy): domain Bacteria; phylum Armatimonadota; class UBA10988; order UBA10988; family UBA10988; genus JACPDV01. Next base: position 13,669 of record JACPDV010000513.1, on the reverse strand, counting down.
TGGGTGACCGGGCGAACTACGTGCTCCCGCTGCTGCTGTGTGCCGCCGTGGCGGCGGGCATGGGCGGCGCCTGGCTGGCCGAGCGGCTGGCGGCGCGCGCCGGAGAGGCCGACCGGGCCGCCGTGCGACGGCTGCTGGGCGCTTTGCTGGTCCTCCTGCCCCTGCTCCCCGCCCCGCCGGACGGCGGCGCCGCGCTCCGCGCGGGCTGGGACCGCGCCTCCCTGGCGGGCAACCGGCGCGCGCCGGAGCTGGCCGCCGAGGTGCTGCGCGAAGTGCCACCGCGCGGCGCCGTGGTCACCATCTGCGACGAGCTGGGCTATGCGCTGTGGTACGAGCAGCTCGTCCGCGGGCAGCGACAGGACGTGACCGTCTACTGCCTCGGCCGGCTCGACACCCCGCGCTCGCGGGCGCGGCTGGACGAGATCCTGGCCGCCGAGATGCCGCGCCGGAACGTCTACACCGCGTTCTACGACGCCGAGCTGGGGAGTCGCTTCTGGCTGGTGCCGGAGGGCGCCGCTTGCCGGGTGCTGCCGGGCGGAACCGCGCCGCCGGTGGAGCTGGGCGGGCTGCGGAGCGACGGCGGCCAGCCGGTGCCGGGTCAGTCGGCCTGGGGCTGGGCGGCGGCCGACCTGGACAGCCCGGTGACGGTGAGGGCGGTGCGGGCGGGGAAGGAGTCGCGCCTGCCGGCGCTGAAGCCCCGTACCGTCGGGCGCCTGCGCGTGCAGTGGGTCGCCCGGCAGCCCGCGAGCGGGGCCTGGCAGGTGCTGCTCCTGCTCCGGCACGAGAGCCTTCTGTCGCGCGCCACGGGCGCGGCGGTGGTCAACGACAGCTCCGGCCAGGAGCGGCGCTGGTGGGTGCGGCGGCTGGCCTTCGCGCCCACGGCGACCGGGTTCGAGGTGGGGCCGGGCCGCGTGGTGGGCGACGCCTACCCGGTGGACCTGCCGGCGCGGAGCCTGCCGGGGAGCTACGAGGTGCGCCTGGGCTTGCTGCCCGCGGCGGAAGAGGCGGCGTGGCGCCAGGTGGCGACGGATCCCGAAGCGGCGGCCAGGGCGAGCGCGGCCATCGGCGAGGTGGTGAGCTGGGAGCGATGACCCCGCGGCGGGGCGGGGTGGGAGCGGGGGGTACGAACATGCGATCGATGGCCATTGTGGCGCTGTTGCTGCTTATCCTGGCGCTGATGACCTTTGCCTGGATGCGCTCCCGACTAGCCCTGCCGGCGGCCGGGCGACGGCCGCAGCCAGCGCCCACCGTGCCGGTGGCGCTGGCCGCGCACGACATCCCGGTGGGCAAACAGGTCACGCACGAAGACATCGAGGTGGTGCAGAAGCAGCAGGCGGAGCTGGCCGAGCTGCCGGCGGACACGTTGCGTGAGCCGTGGGATTTCCTCGGCGGGCGTGCGGTGGCGCCCATCGCCAAAGGCGGCTGCTTCACCCGCGCCAACCTGAAGCCGCCGCCGAGGATTCTGGCCGAGAAGGTCGCCAAGGGCTTCGTGGCGATGGAGCTGCCGCGGTCCGATCCGCGCAGCGTAACCGGCCTGCGGCTGATCGACCTCGACGACCGGGTGGACGTGCTCGGCGTGCGGGCCGACGCTGCGAGCGCTTCCGGGGCGGGCAGTACGAAGCTGGCGGAAAACGTCCGCCTGGTGGCTATCAACCGGATCTTGGACAGGTTCAAGGAGGTCGAGAGGCTCAAGCAGCTCGACCGCGCGATCGCGGAGAAGAAGGCCGGGAAGGAGCGCTACCAGAAGGGGGCGGCGGCGCCCGACCCGCTGGCGCTCAGAGTTATGGACGCCGAGATCGCCAAGCTCCAAGAGGACATGGACCCGTTCTACAAGCAGCCGTTCATTACCCTGGAGGTGACCGCCGAGCAGGCGCGGAAGATCGCCGAGTACCGGCTCACCGGAAAGATCGCGCTACTTGTTCACCACCGCGAAAGGGTAGACTGGTAGGGCGGCGAAAGGGGGCCATCGCGGCCGCTTGCGGAAACGGGCCGGTCGCGGACGGGGGCACGTAACGAACCAGGAACGGGGGCCTTGAGCCGAAGTTAACAACCGCGTCCGGAAGCGGGCCGGCGCGTTGACTTGGCCCGCTTGAGGGACCTATAATGCACAGGCCGGGGCGGCGTGGCCCGCCCGGCAGGCGGGTAGACGTTGGGCGCGCCCAGGATCATGCCGTTGATCGGGGGGATCCTGCTTGCCACCGGTGGGATCGTCACGTGGACGGACCTCCGCTGGCGGCGGATACCGAACGTGGTGACGTTCCCGATGATGGCGCTCGGCCTGGCCCTCAACGCGCTGCCGGAGACGTGGGGCGTGGGGGCGGGCTCGTGGAAGGTTGGCGCCGGCGGGCTGCTCGTCGGGCTGGGGATTCTGTTTGTGTCGTTTGCACTGGACCTGGTCAAGGCCGGGGACGTGAAATACCTGGCGGGTGTCGGGGCGTTGGGCGGGCCGTGGGTGGCGCTGTTCACCTTCTTGTACGGCTCGCTCGTGCACGGAGCGCTCTGCCTGGTGCTGCTGGCGAGGCGCGGTGAAATGGGCATGGCGTTCGAGAACATCGGCTACTATCTGCGCAATTCGGTGCTGGCGCGGAAGCCGGTGGACTTCGCCGCGCGGTCCCAAGGGCAAGCGCCCTACGCGCTGGGCCTGGCGGCCGGCGTGCTGACCACCCTGGGGTTCGTGTGGACCAGCGGAGCGGTGTTCCCGTTGTGGGGGTAAGGACGAGGGCATGAACATCCGGCCTCTGGCTATCGTGGCGCTGGCGGTTCTCATCATCGCGCTGGTGGCGTTTGCCTTCCTGCGCAACCGTCAAGGCCAGCAAAAGCAGCAGCAGCAGGCTCAGCAGATACCCACCACGCCGATCCCGGTGGCCGGCCACGACATCCCGCAGGGCCAGCAGGTCACCGATCAGGACGTGCAGATCCTGCAGAAGAAGCAGGAAGAGGTGGCCGAGCTCCCGCAGGACGCGATGAAGGACCCTCAGGAGTTCCTGGGCGGGCAGGCGCTGGTGACCATCGCCAAGGGCGGCTACTTCACCAAGACCAACATCCTGCCCCCGCCGGCCACGGTGGCGGGCAAGGTCGAGACCGGTTACGTCGGGCTGGTGGTCCGCACCCCCGAGGCGCCGAGCCTCTACGACCTCAAGTTCCTCGAGCCCGACCAGCGCGTGGACGTGTTCGGCATCCAGGCCGACCAGCAGGCCAAGAACGTGAGCAGCATTCGGCTGGCCAGCAATGTCCGCATCCTGGCGGTCAACAAGGTCTTCGACAATTTCAAGGAGCAGCAGCGGGTCAAGAAGCTCCGAGCGGAGATCGACGCCCTGAAGGAGGAGAAGCAGAGGCTGCTCAAGCAACCCGGTGCCCCGCCCTCGGCGGAAACGCTCAAGGCGAAGGACGACGAGATCGCCAAGAAGGAAGCCGAGATCGACCCGGTGTACAAGGACCCGAGCGTGACTTTGGAAGTAACCTACGACCAGGCGCAGAAGATCGCGCTGTGGAAGCAGGCGGCGAAGCTCGACCTGGCCCTCCACCGGGAGGTGGACGCCGACACGGCAATCAACGACCCCGGCCTGCGCGGGGTGCTGATGGCCGGCGCGGGCGGCTCACCGACGCTGGTGGCGCCGAGCAGCCCGCTGACGCTGGACGATGTGTTACCCTTGGAGAAGCGCGACCCGGCGGGGTACGCTGACCGGGTCAAGATGAACGACGACGTGCGGCGGCGCGCGAGCGAGGATCGGCTCCGGCAGCTCGAGGACCGGGCCAAGGCCAAAGAGCTCGAGATCGAGCTGAGGAACCTGAGCCGGTACGGTGAGCGGACTCGTCCGCAGCGGCCGACGCGGATGGCGACGCCGGTGGTGCCGCCGGTGATGGTGAGTCGGGGTGGGGACGCGGAGCAGTGGAAGCGCAAGTACGAGCAGCAGGCGGCGGAGAACCGTGATCTGAAGCGGCGGGCGCAGGCGGCGGCGCCCACGCAGAGCATCGAGATCATCCGTGGTACGCAACGGAGCACGGTGGAGTACTGACCCAGGCCGCGTGCGACTCGGCGGTCGGAAAGGGAATCCGGGCGGTGGACCGGGACAAACCGTGAGACCTCCTCAGTTGTTGGTGCGGTGGTGGTGGCTCGGGATGCTGTTGGCGCCGGTGTGGGGGCAAGGCGGCGCCCCTGTGTTGGTGGTCGGGGTCGGCGAGACAACCGTTCTCGACGTCCAGGGGTTTCCCAAGCACGAAGTCATCTCGGGCGACAAGATCGAGGTGCAGGTGGCGCAGGACCGGTTGATCCTGCGCGGCCGCGAAGTCGGGCAAGCGCAGCTCATTGTGTGGGATGCCGCCGGCCGGCCGCCGCATAGCTGGCTGGTCAAGGTGGTGGCGCCGGGCGAGGTGGCGCGGCAGCGCGAGCAGGAGCTGACCGCCGCTCTGGCCGCCGATCCCCTCACCGCCGGCGCCGCGCTGGCGGTCAGCGTGACGGGCGAGCAGGCGACGCTCAGCGGCACGGCGGCGAGCCGCGAGATCGCCGACCGGGCCGTGGCGCTGGCCAAGGCCCGCGTGCGCGAGGTGGTGGACAACATTCGCGTCGAGTCGGGGGCGCCTCCGGCGCCGGCGGGCCCGCCGGCGATCCGGCCGGGCGGTGAGCTGCTCCCGCCGGTGCGGCCGCCGGCGCCCGGCAGCGTGCCGCTCCCGGCCGCGCCCGGCGGGCTCAAGGTGCGGGTCGACGGGATGCAGCAGCTCGGCAGCCTCGAGCTGGCGCTCGGCGAGGGGCGGCTGGTGACGGTGCCGACCGAGCTCCGGCGCGCTCTGATCGCCGACGACTCCATCGCCGACGTGGTGGTCGTGCCGCCGCGTCAGGTGGTGGTGATCGCCAAGAAGGCCGGCAGCAGCACGCTGATGGTCTGGTACAAGGGCACCGACCCGTTCCTCCGCGAGACGGAGGATGCTCGGCTCGACGTCAAGGTGACGGGCCCGCCTGCGGCCGAGGCAGGGCCCAGGCCGACCCAGGACGAGATCGACCGGGTGCTGAACCAGCTCGGGATCAAGGGCGTGACCGTCGTCCGCTCGTCCGAGGCCGGCACGAACCAGAGCGTGCTCTTGCTCGGCGTGGTGGACAGCGCGGCGGCCCGCTCCAAGGCGGAGCAGGCGCTGCGCGCGATGCTGCCCGAGAGTGTGCGGATCGCTAACCTGATCGAGGTCAAGCCGGTGCCTCCGCTCACCACCCAGGAGCTGGAGCAGCGCGTGGCGGACCTGGAGCGGCTCCTGGCCGAACAGCTCCCGAACGCCTCCATCCACGTCCGGGTGCGGCCCGAGGCCGAGTCGCAGCGGCTCAGGGTGTTCCTCTCGGGCGAGGCCGCCGTGCCCAACGACCGGCTCCGCGCCGAGTCCATCGTGGCCTTCGAGCTGGGCGCGCGGACGCTCATCACCAACGACATCGTCACGCCGCTCCCGCCGCCGCCGGCGGAGCTGATGGGCGGCGAAGAGCCCGGCGGGAAGGCCAGGCCGCCGCTCGCCGACGCCCTGAGCGAGGCGCTGGAGTCGTCCGGCGTGCACCACGAGCGCGTGGTCGTGGAGGTCTTCGAGCCCCGCAAACAGGTCGTGGTGCGCGGCCCGCTGCGCAACGACGACGACAAGGCGGCCCTGCTCGACGTGATCAACGGCGTGGTCGGCGGCTACGAAGGCTACCAGGTCAACGACAAGGCGTTGCAGGTGAAGACGCCGCGGATCGTCACCGACGTGGAGATCATCGAGCTCTCCGCCGGCGACCTGCAGAACCTGGGCCTGGTCTACGGCACGCCGACGAACACGGGCGGCGCGACCACCGGCGGGACGCCGATCAGCAACTCGAACGGCTCGCTGACTGTCTACGGCGAGCGCAGAGTTGGCGGTCCGCTGGGGCGGCTCGACCCGGTGGCGGCGAGCATCCGGGCCCTGGTGCAGGAGAACCGCGCGCGCGTGCTGCAGATGCCCAGCGTGACGGTCGACGACGGGCAGCCGGCCATCATCCAGGCCGTCACCGACCTGCCGCTGCCCTCCACCACTACCGGGGCGGGCGGCGGAACGGGCACGTCGGTCGAGTTCCGGCCGGTCGGCGTGCGGCTCGAGGTCACGCCCACGGTGATCTGGGGCGAGCCCGACAACCGCATCGAGATGACGGTGCTGGCCGAAGTTTCGGCCATCGACGCGGGCGTCGCCATCAACATCGGCGGCAGCGTGATCCCCGGCATCTCGAAGCGCGAAGCCAGCACGGTGGTGACGGTGAACGACAACGAGGCGCTGGTGATCGGCGGCCTCACCACGGAGAGCGAACGCAAAAACACGAGCCGGATCCCTCTGATCAGCGAGATTCCAATCCTCGGGGCGCTGTTCCGCTACACCGACTCGCGGAAGGAACAGACCTCGGTGGTGGTGATGATCACCCCGCGGATCCAGTGGTAGGAGCAGGGCGTGGCCAGGATATTGATCGCCGACTCCCAGGACGAGGACCGCAAGCTGCTGGTCCAGGCCCTCAGCTACGAGAGCCACCTCGAAGTGGTGGACACCCTCGAGGAAGGCTCTGAGCTGGTCAGCCTGGTGGGCCCGCTGAACGTGGACCTCGTGATCCTCGATCAGGAGCTGCCGGGGCCCAACCCGCATGATCTGGTCGGCCGGCTGCGGCGGCAGTACCGGCACATCGGGATCATCATCACCGGCTCGGCGCCGGCGATCGGCGATCTCCGCGCGGCGATGCAGGCGGGCGCCGACGACTACCTGCCCAAGCCGTTCGACCCACCCGCGGTGTCGGACAGCGTGGAGGTCGTCCTCCGGCGGGTCGAGGACCGGCGCCACGAGGCGATCTCCGCCGACGCCGGGAGCGGGCCGCACGCCGCCAAGGTGATCGCGGTTTACAGCCCGCAGGGCGGCGTGGGCAAGTCCATGCTGGCCTGCAACCTGGCGGTGGTCCTGGCCCGGGAATCGGGCCGGCCCACGGTGCTCGTGGACCTCAACCTGCAGTTCGGCGACGCCGACCTGATGCTCAACGTCACCCCCGAGCGCACCATCGCCGCCATCATCCAGCGCATGAACCAGCTCGATGGCGACCTGATGGAGAGCTTCCTGACCCTCCACGAGGCGAGCGGGCTGAAGATGCTGGCGGCGCCGGCCCGGCCCGAGTATGCCGACACCATCACCGTCTTCGTGGTGGAGAAGGTGCTCCAGGTGCTCCGCGAGCGCTACACCTACATCATCATCGACACGCCGTCGTTCCTGCAGGACACGACCCTCACCGCCCTCGACCACAGCGACGAGATCGTGCTGCTGACCGCGCTCGACCTGCTGGCGCTGCATAATACGAAGACGGCCCTGGCGATGATGCAGAAGCTGCGCTACGGCACCGACAAGGTCAAGCTCGTGCTGAACCGTTCCAACGCCGATGTGGGGATCAGCCCCGACGATGTCGAGCACACGCTGGAATACGAGATCAGCGCCTACATCCCGTCGGACGGCCGCGTCGCCGTGACGTCGGTCAACGAGGGCGAGCCGTTCGTGCTGAGCCAACCGAAGACGCAGATCGCCCAGGCCATCCGGCGCATCGCTTACCAGGTGATGGGCCGCGAGGACGACTACCTCGACGAGGTGCCCGAGGGGCCGGTGGGACCCGCGCACCGCGGCGGCGGCGGTTTCCTCCGCGACATGTTCCGACGCTGAGTTGCCCGGGCGGGGTATGAGGCGGCAAGGGGCGGCGCGGCTGCTCCGCGCGCCCCGCCGCGGAGGGTGAAGATGTCATCGCTCCTGGATCGTCTCAACCGCATCAGCACCGCGCAAGGCGCGGCCGGCGAGGACGCCGGCGCGCCGCCGGCGGCGGCCGCCGCGCCTGCGGCGCTCAGCGAAGATGAGCAGGCCCAAGAGCTGTTCTACGAGGTCAAACACCGCGTCTTCGACCAGATGATCGACGGCGTGGACGACCGGGCGGTGTCCAACGCCGACGAGGACCGCCTCCGGCAGCAGCTCGAAGAGATGCTCGCCAAGGTCTCGATGCCCGACGGCTCACCCATCGACCGCGCCCTCAAGACCCGGCTGGTGGGCGAATTCGTGGCCGAGCTGCTGGGGATGGGGCCGATCGACGCCTACCTGCACGACCCCACTGTGTCGCGGATCGTGGTCAACGCGCCGGACGACATCTACATCGAGCGGCTCAACCGGCTGGACAAGGCCGACGTCCGCTTCCGCGACGACAACCACATCATGGAGGTCGGCCGCGCGATCGCCACCCGGTTGCGCGCCAAGATCGACGACGCCACGCCGATGCTCGACCGCAAGCTCGGACCCGACGGGCAGGTCCGGGTGATCTTCCCGCCGCTGGCCCGCAAGGGGCCGCAGATCACCATCCGCAAGGGGCTGAAGAACCCCTTCGAGGTGGAGCATGAGACGCGCCGGGCGGCGGAGATCGAGCGCGAGGACCCGTTCACCCGGCTCAAGCTCCAGATCATGGAGCGGGTGATCCGCGACATCGACACCGACGTCGCCGCCAGCGACGACCTCGACCGGCTGCGGCAGCAGGTGGAGAACCAGATCGACTCGCTGGTGGCCGAGTACGGCGCGGTGGTGTCGCGCAGCGAGCGCACGCAATTGGTGCAGGAGATCCTCCACGAGATGAAGGGGCTCGGGCCGCTCGAGCCGCTCCTGGCCGACCCGACCATCTCGGAAGTCATGGTCAATGCCTACAACCTGGTGTTCGTGGAGCGCAAGGGCCGGCTCGAGCAGGCGGAGGTGCGCTTCCGCGACGACCAGCACGTGATGGCGGTGATCGAGAAGATCGTCGCCCCCCTCGGCCGGCGCATCGACGAGGCCAGCCCGATGGTCGATGCGCGCTTGAAGGACGGTCCGGCGGCCGGCTCCCGCGTCAACGCCATCATCCCGCCGCTGGCGCTCAAGGGCCCCTGCTTGACCATCCGCAAGTTCAGCGCCGACCCGCTGACCATCAACGACCTGGTCAACTTCGGCACGCTGACCGCCGAGTCGGCCCAGTTTCTGGACGCCTGCGTCAAGGCGCGGCTGAACATCGTGGTCTCCGGAGGCACCGGCTCCGGTAAGACGACCCTGCTGAACATCCTGAGTGGGTTCATCCCCAACGACGAGCGCATCATCACCGTGGAGGACGCGGCCGAGCTGCAGCTCCGGCAGCAGCATGTGGTGACCCTGGAGACCCGCCCGGCGAACGTGGAGGGCAAGGGGCAGGTCACCATCCGCGACCTGGTGAAGAACACCCTGCGTATGCGGCCCGACCGCATCGTGGTGGGTGAGTGCCGCGGCGGCGAGGCGCTGGACATGCTCCAGGCCATGAACACCGGTCACGACGGCTCACTGACCACGGCCCACGCCAACAACCCGCGCGAGATGCTGGCCCGCCTCGAGACGATGGTGCTGATGGCCGGCATGGACCTGCCGCTGCGCGCCATCCGCGAGCAGATCGCCAGCGCGGTGGACCTAGTGGTGCAGCAGGCCCGCTTCAAGGACGGCAGCCGCCGGGTCGAGTTCGTCACCGAGGTGATCGGCATGGAGGGCGAGATCATCACCCTCCAGGACCTGTTCGTGTTCGAGCAGAGCGGGATGAACGACGAGGGCCAGATCCTGGGCACGCTCAAGCCCACGGGCATTCGTCCGCGCTGCTACGACCGCATTGTGCAGGCCGGGATCCGGCTGCCCATCGACCTCTTCCGCGGCGCGGAGCGCTAGGACCCGAGGACGACCATGGTTCCGCTGTTGGGCTTGGTGCAGGCGTCGGCGGTGGGGGCACTGGACCCCGTCAGCAAGATGATGCTGGCCGGCGCCGTCGTGTGTGCCGTGCTCCTGTTCTGGATCCTCAAGTCCACCTTCTCGGCGCCCGTCAGCCGCAGCACGCTGCGGCGGCTGCAGACCTACGTCGACCGCGAGGAGAACCTCTCCCCGCTGGAACGGCTGGTGGAGCGCGCCGAGGCCGACACCGCCGCCTCGCGGCGCGGGCGCGGGCAGCGCAGCGGCGACCTGCTGCCCACCGTCACCAAGTGGCTCGGCAACTCGCGGATCCGCTTCCTCAACAGCCTCAGCGCCGACCTGGCCCGGATCGGCTCCAACTGGCGCGCCTCGGAAATCCTCTACATGGGGATCTTCCTCGGGCTGTTGGTGTTCCTCCTCGTGGGTGTGCTCCTCAAGCGGGCGGTGCTCGGCCTGGGCCTCGGCGCTGTGATGTTCCTCGTGCCGGTCACCTGGGTCAGGATGCAGGCCAAGCGCTGGACCGCGCGGTTCGAGACGCAGTTGGCCGACACGCTCCTGCTCATGTCCAACGCCATGAGCGCCGGCTACGGCTTCCAGCAGGCAATGGCCATGGTGGCCCGCGAGGGCCAGCCGCCGATGAGCGACGAGTTCACCAAGATGAACCAGGAGGTGGCCCTCGGCGTCACCGCCAACGATGCCTTGTCGCACATGTCCGAGCGGGTGGAAAACGCCGACTTCACCCTGGCGGTGACCGCCATCCAGATCTCCAACGAGGTCGGCGGCGAGCTGGCGCCCATCCTGCGCACCATCTCCGAGACCATCCGCGAGCGCGTGCGCATCCGCGGCGAGATCCGGATCCTCACCACCCAGGGCCGCGTCACCGGGCTGGGGCTCACCGCCCTGCCGATCTTCATGTTCTTCCTGCTCAACGCCGCGACGTCACCGGATCCGGCCACGCACGAGCGCTACGCCTCGCCGCTGTTCAACGGCAAAGTCTATCCATACGGCCCGAAGCTGGTGGTCACCGGCGTGATCATGCAGATCATCGGGTACTTCTTCATCAGCCGCATCATCAACATCGAGGTCTAGGAGGCGGGCATGGCGCGACGACAAGGCAATCCGCTTCGCCGGCTGGAGGCTCGCTACCAGGTCTCGGACCGGCCCTCGCAGCTCTGGCAGGAGCGCGATGACCAGATTCTCGACCCCTTCATGGTGCGCGTGCTCCGCCCCGTGATGGACCGCTTCGCCCGCGGCGGGGCGATGCTGACCACCAAGCGCGAGCGCTCCGACCTGCAGCGCATGCTGGCCATGGCCGGTTACCCCGGCGGCGTGACCGTCAAGACCCTGCAGGCCATCCGCTTGCTCCTCATGGTCGCTTTTCCCCTGATCGTTTGTCTCCTGTTGCTGATCATCAGGCGCATCGCACCCGCCATCGGCTCGGCGCTCACCCCCAAGCTCTTCGTCCTGGTGATCTTCTGCATGGTGGTGGTGGGCTACATGTCGCTGCCCTTCATCGTCCGCTACCTGGTCAAGAAGCGGCAGCGGCTGATCCGCAAGACCCTGCCCGACGTGCTCGACCTGATCACCATCGCCGTGGAGGCCGGCATGGGCTTCGACCAGGCGATGGACCGGGTCGGCAACCGCGACAAGGGAGCGATGGGCGAGGAGCTGCTCCGCACCGGCAACGAGATCCGCATGGGCCGGCCGTGGAACGACGCCATGCGCGAGATGGGCGACCGCACCGGCGAGGAGGACGTGCGTTCGCTGGTCACGGCGCTGATTCAGTCCAAGGAGCTGGGGGTCAACCTGGGCAACGTGCTCCGCGCGCAGTCGCAGCGGTTGCGCGAGGAGCGCGCTCGCCGCGCGCGCGAGCAGGCCCAGAAGGCGCCCACGAAAATGATGCTCCCGCTGATCCTGTTCATCTTCCCCACGCTCTTCATCGTCCTCATGGGTCCCGCCGCGCTGCGCGCCGCCAAGGAGCTGCAGCAGACGGACATCCTGAAGAATCTCGGCAAGCGGCAGTGATCCAGGTCGCGAATCTGACCCGGGGCACCCTGCTCGCGGAGCGGGCCGTGCTCGGCACCAGCTTCGGCCTCAAGCTCCGCGGGCTGATGTTCCGCCGCGAGTTCGCGCCGTTCGATGCCCTCTGGCTCGCGCCCACGGCGGAGATCCACATGTTCTGGGTGCGCTTCCCCATCGACCTCGTGTGGCTCGACGGCGAGCTGCGGGTGGTGGGGGCGGTGGAGGCGATCCGGCCCTGGCGGCTGGCCCGCTGCCGCGGCGCCGAGTCGGTCCTCGAGGCGCCGGTGGAGACGCTCCAGCGCACGCAGACGCAGGTGGGGGACGCCCTGGCGTTCGGCGCGTTCGCCGGCCGCGTGCCGCGCGCGGGCTGACGCGCCGGTTCCTTCAGAGCCGGACCACCTTGGCGGTGGCTTTGCCGTTGACCCCCGCCAGGGCGTTGCGCGTGTCCACCACCAGGCGGGCGTGGGAGGCGATGTGCTCCCAGTCGTAGGCGCTGTGGTGGGTGGTGATCACCACGCAGTCGGCCCAGGCGAGGCTGGTGTCGTCCAGGCTGGTGCACTTCAGGACCGGGGTGTGATCGGGCAGCTCGGGAACGTGGGGGTCGTTGTAGGCCAGCACGGCGCCGCGCTCGTGGAGGAGCCGGAGCACCTCGAGGGCGGGGCTCTCACGCACGTCGCAGACATTGGGCTTGTAGCTCACCCCGAGCATCAGGATCCGCGACCCGCGGAGCGGCCGGCCGTCCTGGTTGAGCGCGTCAGCGACCAGCCCCACCACGTGGCGCGGCATGTTGGAGTTGATGCTGTCGGCGAGCTGGATGAAGCGCGCCTCGTAATCCAGGCTGCGCATCTTCCACGACAGGTAGAGCGGGTCGATGGGGATGCAATGCCCGCCCAGCCCCGGACCGGGGGTGAACTTCATGAACCCGAACGGCTTGGTGGCGGCGGCCTCGATGATCTCCCAGACGTCCAGGCCGAGGTGGTTGCAGATGATCGCGATCTCGTTGACGAGCCCGATGTTGACGGCGCGGTAGGTGTTCTCGAGGAGCTTGACCATCTCGGCGGCGGCGGGGCGGGAGACCGGCACGATGCGGTCCACGGCCGTACTGTAGAGCGCGGAGACGACCTCGAGGGCGACCGGCGAGAGGCCGCCGATCACCTTCGGGGTGTTGCGCGTGTTCCACGTGGGGTTGGCGGGGTCGATGCGCTCGGGCGAGTAGGCGACGAACACGTCCTCGCCCGGGGTGAGGCCGCTGGCGAGCAGGCGGGGGACGATGATCTCCTCGGTGGTGCCGGGGTAGGTGGTGGACTCGAGCACCACCACCAGGCCGGGGTGGGCGTGGGCCGCGATGCCGTCGGCGGCGTCCACCACATACGAGATGTTGGGGTCCTTGCTCTTGCGCAGCGGGGTGGGCACGCAAATGCTGACGGAGTCGAGCTCGGCCACGGCGGCGACGTCGGTCACCGCCCGGAGGCGGCCGGCCTCGACCAGCGGCCGCACGGAGTCGGCGGGCACGTCGGGGAGGTAGCTCTCGCCGCGGTTGAGCTGCGCGACCTTCTCCGGGTCGACGTCGATGCCCGTCACGGTGAACCCGGCACGAGCGAACTCCACGGCGAGGGGCAGGCCCACGTAGCCCAGGCCAATCACTCCCACGCGCAGACTCCGGTCCGCGATGCGCTCGAGCAGGTAGGCGCGGTAGTCATAACGATCCGACATGAGCGACACTCCTGGCCCGCGGCGTGCCCCCGGGGCGAGCGACGGGATCTCATCTTAGTGCGCCGGGGTGACGCGAGGATTGCCGGCCTGTTGCGTCCGGGTTGTGGTGGTGGAGTGGGCCGGCAGGTGAACTCCCCGCGAGCGGTGAACGTCAGTACCGGCAGCCGGCGGCAATGCGGCCGCGGCGAGGACGGCACGGAGCGGTATGGAGCCGACCGACCTC
>JACPDV010000475.1:10276-12863 GCA_016183835.1 Armatimonadota bacterium | reverse complement strand
ACGACGGCTCGTACGAGCAGTGGCGCTGGGCGCTCCCGGCGCTCGAAGCCGGCAAGCCCACCTTCATCGACAAGCCCCTGGCCATGAACGCCCGCGACGCGCTGCAGGCCATCCGCGTCGCCGAGCGGCACAACGCGCTCCTGATGTCGGCCTCGTCCCTGCGCTACGTGCCCGACATCCAGGCGCTGAAGGAGGAGGCGCGGCAGATCGGGCCGATCCACCTCGCCACCACCATCTGCGGCAACGAGCTGATCTACTACGGCATCCACGCCCTCGAGATGGCCTACGAGGTCCTCGGCTCCGGCGCCACGTCGGTGCTCAACGTGGGGCAGCGCGGGCGCAACATCTGCCGTGTCCGCTTCTGGAACGGGCACGACCTGGTGCTCCTCGTCGGCGAGCGCGACTACATGCAGGCCGGCTACCAGATCTGTCTCCACGGCCTCCGCGGCTGGCGGACGCTGGCACCCAACCTGAGCAACCTCTACGCCTACCTCATGCAGCGCTTCGTCGAGATGGTCCACAGCGGCGTGCAGCCGGTGCCGAACCGTGAGATGCACGAGGTGATCGCCGTCCTCGAAGCCGGGGTCCGGTCGCTCGAGCAGGGGCGGGAGGTCAGCCTGGCCGAGGTGATGGCGGAAGGAGAGGCGTGATGAGCCGAGTGTTGCGGCCGGTGGCCGTGGATGCGTACGTCGGGTGGAGCGTGTTCGGTCCCGAGGAGTTCTGCGCGGCGGTGTTCGCGGCGGGGTTCGAGGGCTTCAACCTGCCCTTCATCTCCCGCTTCAAGGGCGGCGGCGGGCCGGTGGACGTGGACCTGATCGAGCGACTGGCCGGCGAGCACGGGCTGTGCGTGCCGTCGGTCTACGTGGGCGGACCCGAGTGGTCGGCATCGCCGCCCTGCCTGGAGCACCGCGAGGGGCTCGAGGCCGCCCTCGCCGCGGCGCAGCGGCTGGGCGCCAAGCTGGCGGGCACCTGGCCCGGCGTGGCCTCCAAGGACGCGAGCGAGGAGATGCGGCAGCGGGCCAACCTGTGCGACTGCCTCCGCACCTACCTGGGGCGCATCGCAGATGCCGGGCTGCGCCTCTCGCTCGAGTTCGAGCCCGGCTCGGTGGTGGGCAGCTTCGAGTCGGCGCTCGCGCTGTCCGACGACTTCCACGGCGCCATCGGGCTGTGCCTCGACACTCACCACGTCAACAACCTGGGCGTGCCGCCGACCGAGGCGGTGGAGCGGCTCGGAGCGCGGTTGGCCGAGGTGCACCTCTCCAGCACCGCCCGCGGGCCGGCCGGTGAAGAGGCCGACCAGTACGACTACGCCGCGCTCTTCGCCGCGCTCGCCGCGCTAGGCTACGAGGGGCCGCTCACCTCGCAGTTCCCGCTCAAGGACCCGGCGCAGATCCCGGCCTCCGCCGCGTTCGCCCTCGCCTGGCGGGACCGCACCTGGTCGTGAGCGCGATCCTGCCCGACGACCTGCGCGCGGTCTTGCAGGCGTACGGCCTGACGCCCGAGCGCTGGGGCCCGGCCGGCGGCACCGCCGGGCGCACCTGGCGCGTGGACACGGCGGCGGGGAGCTGGTTCGTCCGCCGCCGCGGGCCGCGCACCTCGACCGACGAGCGCGTCGAGTTCGACCAGGGGCTGCGGCGCCACCTGCGCGTCCGCGGGTTCCCGGCCTACCCCGCGGTGGACGGGCCCGACGGCCGGCCCTGGCTGCGCGTCGGCGACGGGGTCTTCGAGGTCTATGCCTGGGTGGCCGGACGCGGACTCGAGCCCGAGCTGGCCGAGCGCGCCCGCGTGCCGGCGGCGGTGACCCTGGCGCTGTTCCACCGGCTGGCGGCCGACTACGACGTGCCTTGCGAGCCGCTCGTGCCGCAGTTCGGGCACTACCCCGAGCCCATCCAGCCGCGCGACCGGTTCGACCAGCCGGGCGCCTTCCTCGAGGCCGCGCTGCAGCTCGTGCGGGCCCACGCCACCCCGGCCAACCGCCCCGCGTTCAAGCGGGCCTGCGAGCGGCTGGTGTGGTTCCAGGACGCGTACTACGAGTTGCAGAAGGGCCTCCCACGCGACGTGATCCACGGCGACTACAACGGCTGCAACCTGCTCTTCCGGGACGACGGGGAGGTGACGGGCGTGTTCGACTGGGACTGGGCCTGGCGCGACACGCGGGTGCGCGACGTGGGCGAGGGGATCCTGTTCTTCGGCGCCCGGCGCGACGCGGCGCCCGACGGGGGGAGCATCTGGTCGCTCACGCAGTGCCCGCGGTTCGACACGGAGCCGATGCGGATGTTCCTGGCGGCCTACCATCGCGCGGCGCCGCTGAGCGCCGACGAGCTGCGCGCGGTGCCGCTGGCGATGCTCGGCCGCTGGATCGCGTGCCGCACCGAGGGCGCCATGAAGGTGCCCACGGAGCGCCGGGCTGAGTTCCTCCTGGCCGGCTTCGAGACGCCGTTCGAGTGGTACAATCGCGAGGCGGAGCGACTGCTCATCGGGCTGTGAGGCGGGGGAAGTAGGGCGCGCCATGTACATCCCGCCGTCGTTCGCCGTGACCGACCCCGGTACGCTGGCCGCGGTGATGGAGACCTACAACTTCGCCACG
>JACPDV010000475.1:0-10236 GCA_016183835.1 Armatimonadota bacterium | reverse complement strand
GCTGCTCGACCGGGCCCGCGGGCCACACGGCACCCTGCGCGGCCACGTGGCCCGCGCCAATCCGCAGGCGCGGCAGCTCACCGAGGCTGTGGCCCTGGCCATCTTCCTTGGCCCACACGCCTATATCTCGCCGACGTGGTACCAGACGCGGCCGGCCGTGCCGACTTGGAGCTACGTCACCGTCCACGCCTACGGCACGCCCCGGCTGCTGGACGACGCGGCCACGGCCACGTTGCTGGACGACCTGGTGCGGAAGCACGAGGCGGGGCTGCCGGAGCCATGGGACGGCGTCCTGCCGGACGACCTGGCGGCGAACCTGCGTGCGGCGGTGGTCGGCTTCGAGCTGCCCATCGACCGGATCGAGGGCAAGCTGAAGCTCGGCCAGAACCGCTCGGCGGCGGACCAGCAGGGCGTCCGCGACGCGCTGGTGGCATCGCCGCGGGCCGGCGACCAGGCGCTCGCGGCGTGGCTGCGGGGCGACCACTCGAGCCTGGAGGCCTGACCTCGTGCACGGCCTGCCCCGCCACGACCACGGCCGGACCATTGACTGGGGCCGGACCTCGGCCGACTACGCCGTGCATCGCCCCGGCTACCCGCCGAGCTTCTTCCGCCGGCTGGCCGCGCTGGACGTCGGGCTGCCCGGGCAGCGGGTCGTGGACCTGGGCACCGGCACCGGAGCCCTGGCGAGAGCTTTTGCCGCGCAAGGTTGCCTGGTCACCGGAGTGGACTGTGCCGCAAACCAGCTTGCCGCGGCCCGCCGGCTGGCCGCGGCGAACGGTCTCGCCGTCGACTTCGTCCGCGCTCCAGCGGAGGAGACCGGGCTGCCGGCGCATTCGGCCGACCTGGTCAGCGCGAGTCAGGCTTGGCTCTACTTCGACGGCGAGCGCGCGACCGCCGAGGTCCACCGCCTGCTGGCCCCGGGCGGGCTGCTGCTGACCTGCCACCTCTGCTGGCTGCCGCGCCTGGACGCCGTCGCCCGCCGCACCGAGGAGCTGGTCCTCGAGCACAACCCCGACTGGAGCGCCGCGGACTGGACTGGCGACATCCCGGCCCAACCGGAGTGGTCGCGACCGGCGTTCCGGCTCCGCGCAATGTTCTGGTATGATGAGCCAATCCCGTTCACGCACGAGTCGTGGCGCGGCCGGATCCGCGCCTGCCGGGGCGTGGGTGCCACCCTCACCCCTGACGCGGTGGCAAGGTTCGACGCGGCGCACGCCGCCCTGCTCGCCGACGTTGTGCCGGAGCAGTTCACGGTGCTGCACCGGATCGATGCACATCTGCTCGAGCCGCGCCACGACGGCGGTCTCAGAACTGCCCCGTGAAGTGCCGCCCCACCGTCACCGCCAGCCGCAGCGCGTCGTCGCGGCAGCCGTCGGGCAGATGCCGCACCGCGTTGTGGATCTCGTACGTCCACGCGCCCTGGTAGCCCGCGTCCTGCAGCCCGGCCACCACCTCATCCCAGGCCACTCCGCGGGTGTAGGGCAGCAGGTGGTCGTCGCCCTTGCCGTCGTTGTCCTGCACGTGGAGCACCTTCAGCCGGCTGCCGAGCGACGCGATCGACTCGCGCTGCGGCAGGCCCTGCAGGAACGCGTGCCCGGTGTCCCAGCAGAAGCCGAACAGTTCGTGGTCGAGTGCCGTGTGCAGCTCGAGCAGGTCCTCGGGCACCGAGCCGAAGCGCCGGCCGTGGAACGCGTCGGCCAGGTTCTCGATGGCGATCCCCACCCGGTGCTCCTCCATCAGCGGGATGAACTGCCGGTCGAATTCGAGGTTGGCCTCGATCACCCGCTGCCGGTGCGCAGCGTCGAACGCGCCAGGCCGGTGGCCGGGGTGCATCACCATCCACGGCACGCCGAGCCGCCCGCACCAGCGGAGGCAGCGGCGGGTGTCGGCGATCCCCCACACGGCGTTCTCGCCCCAGAACTCGAACATCGGCCCGTGCGCCTGGACCCAGGGCAGCCCGTGCTCCTCCGCGGCGCCGGCGAGGAGCTCGAGGTTGCGCTCGCCCTCGCCGCCCTGCCACAGCGAGAGCATGTCGCAGCCGTTGAAGTCGAGCGCGTCGAACCCGGCGGCCTTCAGCCGCCGCACGGCGCGGGGGATGTCCGAGGTGTAGTCGTAGAGCACGTTCAGAGAGGTCGCCAACTGCACTGCAAGTCTCCTTGATTGAGTTCCCGGACCCCGGTGTCAGGCCACCGTGTGGCACGGGCGGTCCGCTGCCCGTGTCCGCCCCCACGCGCGCCCTCGCCGGACACGGGCGGCAGACCGCCCGTGCCACACCGGCCGGACTTGCGCGGACCGCCCGTGCCACACCTCCAACTCCAGGCGTCGCGGCTCATCGCCACACCCAGCCCACGCCCTCCACCAGCTTTCGGAGGGCACGCGCCGCCCGACCGAACGCCTCCGCCCCGCCGCCCAGGTGCGGCTCCAGGCTCAGGTAGCCGTCGAACCCGTCCGCCTTCAGCCGCGCGAACAGCTCCGGCATCCGGCCCTCGCCCTCGCCCGCCGGCTGCACCTTGCCGTGGCCGTGGTCCTTGATGTGGTAGTAGTCGAGCCACGGCTGCAGCGCCTCGTACGCCGCCGGATAGGCCTCCTCGTGCGCCACCACGAAGTTCGACGTGTCGTGTACCGCGCGCAGCGCCGGCGAGTCGACGCTCCGCAGCATGTCCACGCAGTTGGCGATGGGCTCGCCGTAGATCCCCGCCTCGTTCTCGTGGCAGAGGACCACCGCCGAGGCCGCCGCCAGCGCCGCCAGCTTGCCCATCCGGTGCACCACCTCGTCGCGATACTTCGGGTAGTCGTGGTCGGGCAGGTAGAACGAGAACACCCGAATCCGCGGCGCGCCGAAGAACCAGGCCTGCTCCACCGCCACCTTGAGCCGCTCCAGCTCGGACTCGCGCGGGCTCTCGAGGGGCACCTTGCCGATGGGCGAGCCGATGCTGAAGACCTCCACGCCGGCCGCCTGCAGCCGCGTGCGTATCCGCTCGCGCACGTCGCCACGGAGGTCGAGCACGCCGTGACCCTCCGCCCCGCGCAGCTCCAGGGCGTGCACGCCGGCCGCCGTCATGACCTCGACCTGACGGTCGATCTCCGGCGCGATCTCGTCCCCGAACACGGCGATCTTCGGCACCTCGGGCTCCTTCCGGCCGCTCACCCGGACTCCGTCACCTCCACGTCGCTCAGGTCCTCGTCCTGCTCTTCCGGCGGCCCTTCGCCGGACTGGCGGTAGCGCTCCGGATGGTAGAAGACCTGCCGGAGCTGCCACAGGCCCGCCGCGAAGAGCAGCGCGAACGCCGTTTGCAGGAGGTCCAGCACCAGCCCCACCCGCTCGGCTGCCTCGAACAGGCTGGCGAAGTAGGTGCGCGCGAACGACGCCAACGCCCACACCCCGAATACCAGCGCGCCGATGATGAACGGCCGCCAGGCGAGACCCATCTCCGCCGACTTGACCAGGTTGTAGAGCTGCAGCGCCACCAGGGCGGCGAACGCTTCGGGCGTCACGCAGGCACCTCCCGCCAGCCGTGGCTCACCGGCCGCGCCACCCACACGCTCCGCTCCGGCCACACTCCCGCCAGCGACGCCCGGACTCCCTCCGCGTCGGCCGCCGGCACCGGTACGAACCACGCGCCGCCGCTCCCGCTTAACCGGAACGGCGTGTGCAGCAGGGCCGCCAGCCGCTCCCGGTCCTCGCGCACCACCGCGCTGACCCGCGCCGCGGGCAGCTCGAGATCGTTGACCAGCCACTCCCCGATCGGCGGTACGACGCCCGCCCGGAGTCCGGCGGCCAGCCTCTCGGTGACCTGCCCGGCTCCGGCGCGGAACCCGTCCAGCGCCCCGTAGACCCTCCCCGTGGCCACGCCCTCGCCGGGGGAGAGGATTACCAGCCGCGACGGCTCGGGCAGCCCGGGGAGCGGCTCGAGCCGCTCGCCGCGGCCCAGCCCCACGGCCGCGCCGCCGTGGAGGAAGAACGCCACGTCAGAGCCCAGCCCCGCGGCCAGCCGGTGAAGCCGCTCCGGGTCGTCGCCCAGCCCCCAGAACCGGCACAACGCGGCGAGGGTGCCCGCGGCGTTCGCGCTCCCGCCGCCCAGTCCGGCACCCACCGGGACACGCTTGCTGATGGCGATGCGGACCTCCGGGCGGATCCCCGCCTCCGCGGCGAGCGCCGTGGCGGCGCGGTGGCAGAGATTGCGGTCGTCGGTGGGCACGTCGGCGCCGTGGACGGTGACTTCGAGGCTGTCGGCGGAAGTCAGCTCGATCCGGTCGGCCAGGTCGATCGCCTGGAAGACGGTGGCCAGCTCGTGGTAGCCGTCGGGTCGGCGCCGCAGCACTTCAAGCGTCAGGTTGACCTTGGCGCCGGTCTCAATCCGCACGCGGAGCTCCTGGCGTGCCGGTTTCGCCGCACCGCCCGCAGCCTCCTGCCCACCCTACCCGGGCGCGCGCAGCCCCACCAGTTCGCGCAGCCGGTCCACTTCGTCGGGCCGCAACGGGCGGGCCTTGCCCTCTTTCAGGTGTCCCAGGCCGATCGGCCCGATCCGCACTCGCCGCAGGAGCAGGATCTCCAACCCCAGCGCCTCGAAGATGCGCCTGACTTCGCGGTTGCGGCCCTCCGCCACCGTCACTTCGTAGCTGTCGGGCGCGGCGATGCGGGCTGCCTTCGGCACCGCCGGGCCATCCTCCAGCTCCACCCCGCGGCGCAGCTTCGCCA
The DNA here is from genome assembly GCA_016183835.1 of Armatimonadota bacterium. Taxonomy (GTDB): domain Bacteria; phylum Armatimonadota; class UBA10988; order UBA10988; family UBA10988; genus JACPDV01. The sequence continues at coordinate 5,537 of JACPDV010000475.1, read as the reverse complement.
GCATCGCCTTCTGCGGCCACGGCCGGGTCCAGACCTGGTAGACCTTCTCCACGCCGTAGCGCGGGTGGGTCAGGCGGTGGGTCAGCTCGCCGTCGTTGGTCAACAGCAGGAGGCCGGTGGAGTCGCGGTCCAGCCGGCCGACGGGGTGGAGCGCCACGTCCTCGGCGTAGAGCAGGTCGTAGACCGTCTCGCGGCCCTCGGGGTCCTTGCGCGTCGTGACCACGCCGGCGGGCTTGTGGAGGGCCACGTAACGATGGCGCTTGGGCACGGTGATCACGTCGCCGTCCACGGCGACCTCGTCGCTCGGCTCGGCGCCGGAGCCCAGCTCCGTCACCACGCGGCCGTTGACGGTCACGCGGCCGGCGAGGATCAGCTTTTCAGCGGCGCGCCGGGAGCACACCCCGGCGTTGGCGATGAGCTTCTGCAATCGCTCCATAGGTCACCAGGATCAGCGCCAGCGCGAGTCCGCGCAGGCCCAGTCGGAACGCTTTGGCCGCCCGGGAGAGCGGCACGTCGGCCCCGGCCACCACGGCCAGCCGGCGCTGCACGCCGTCAGGGAGAGTGACGTCGGCGACGCCCAGCGGCAAGCCGTGGAGCAGCGGCGCCTCCACCCGGTCCACCAGCTCGAGCCGCACCCGCGGCGGCGGCTGCAGCCGGTGCTGCACCGTCTGCACCCCCTCGGTCACCATCGCCGCCACCGTGGGCGACGCCCCGCGATGGACCCGCACCTCGCCGCAGGTCTGGCCCGGCGCCACCAGCACCACCGGCTGGAACTCGTCCAGCGCCCAGCGCAGGACGGCCTCGCTCTCGTGCCAGCGGTCGTCGCCGCTGGCGGAGTGGAGGGTCACGGCGATCACCTCCCGGCCACCCCGGCGAGCCGCCGACACCAGGCACGCGCCGGCCTGCTTGGTGGAGCCGGTCTTCACGCCCACGCACTCGTCGTAGCGCCAGAGCAGCTTGTTGCGGTTGAACAGCAGGCGCTGCTCGGCGTGGCGCTTCTTGGGGTCGGCGTCGAGGTTGGTCCAGGCGGTCTTGGTCCTCTCCGCCACGCACAGCTCGCGGAAGAGGGGGTACTTCCAGGCGGTGGTGGTGAAGAGCAGCAGGTCGTAGCCGGTGGTGTAGTGCTGCGCGCCGGCGTCCTCGCCGTGGAGGCCCTCGTGGAGGCCGTGCGGGTTGACGAAGTGGCTGTCCAGCGCCCCCAGCCGGCGAGCGGTCTCATTCATGCGGTCGACGAAGAGCTGCGGGTTGCCGCGGCCGAAGTACTCGGCCAGGGCCATCGCTGCATCGTTGGCGCTGCGCACCATCAGGCCCTTGAGCAAGTCGCGGAGCGAGATCGGCTCGTTTGGGCTGAGCCACATGCAGCTCTCGCCCACGGTGGCGGCCTGCTTGCTGATGAGGGTCTTGTTGTCGAGGCTGACCTCGCCCCGCTCGGCGGCCTCGAGCACCACCAGGGCGGAGAGGATCTTGGTGCACGAGGCGGGGTACATGCGGCGGCAGAGCTGGTGCGCCAGGAGGATCTGTCCGGTCGCCACGTCCACCACGCCGTAGGCCTCGGCGGTGAACGGCTTGCCGTCGGCGCGGAGCGGCAGGTTGGGCAGGTCCAGGCGCTCGTTGACGGGCGGCTGGAGGTGCGCGATGGCGCCCGGCGGGGCGGCATCGGCCGGCGAGGCGAGGAGCGCGAGCAGGAGCCACGCGGTCACGATTCGGCTACCTCCAACGGCGGCAGGTCCTCGAGGCAGGCCAGCCCGAAGACATCGAGGAAACGGTCGGTGGTGCCGAACTGCACCGGCTTGCCGGGCTTGTCGTGGCGGCGCCCGCGGGGCTCGATCAGGTCCAGCTCGAGCAGCGCGCGGACGGTGCTGTGGCAGTCCACGCCGCGGACGGCCTCCACCTCGGCGCGGGTCAACGGCTGCCGGTAAGCGATCACGGCGAGCGTCTCCAGGCGGGCCGGGGTAAGCTTGGTGGGCTCGGGCCGGAGGAGCGTGCGCACCGCCTCGGCGTGCTCGGGCCGCGACGCCAGCCTCACGCCGCCGGCCAGCCGGAGCAATACTACGCCGCGTTCGGCGAATAGCCCCTCGAGCCGCGCCAGCGCCGCGCCCACGGCCTCGATGTCCTCCCCGGAGGCCGCCGCCAGCTCCTCGATCGTGACGCTGCGGCCGGCGGCGAAGAGCATCGCCTCCAGCCGCCGTTCGAGGCGGTCCGGGGCGCCGGGCAGCGCGGTCGGGAAGCCGGAGTCAGGAGTCGACACGGCGGATCAGGATCTCCTCGAACAAGCCCTCTTGCTGCGCCCGGACCTGAGCCCGGGCGATCAGCTCGAGGATGGCCATGAACGTCACCACCACCTCCAGGCGCGTGGGCCGCGCCGGAAACAGCGCACCGAAGGTGCACGGCCCCGCGGCCAGCCGCGCCAGGACCCACTCCACCTGCTCGCGGACGCTGTAGCGCACATCGCGGAGCTGCGGCGGCTCGGGCTCCACCGCCTCTTGCATGACCCGCTCGTAGGCCCGCACCAAGGCCATCACCGAGGGGTCCACCAGCTCGCGCGGCCCCAGCTCGAGCGGCTCGCCGGGCGCCTCGAAGTAGCGCCGGCGCGCCGCGGAGAGCCCCTCGAGCACCTCGGCGGCTTCCTGGTACTGCTGGTAGTCGAGCAGGAGCTGCACCAGCTCGCGGCGCGGGTCCTCCTCGTCCTCCTCCTGCCCCGGCCGGGGCGCCGGGCGCGGGAGGAGCATCTTGGACTTGATCTGCATCAGCGTCGCGGCGAGGACCATGAACTCCCCGGCGATCTCCACCCGGTTGCCGCGCAACTCGTCCAGCGCCGCCAGGTACTGGTCGGTGATCCGCGCGATGGGGATGTCGAAGATGTCCACCTCGTCTCTGCGGATCAGCGAGAGGAGCAGATCGAGCGGCCCGGAGAAGGCCTCCAGGTCGACCACGAACCCGGCGTAGTCCTGTTCGAGGGCCATCAGTCGGCAAACCCGCAGGCACGTCGGCAATCGTCGAGCGTCTCGCGCGCCACCGCGCGCGCCCGCTGCGCGCCGGTCCGGAGGACCTCGCGCACGTAGTCCGGATCCGCCTGCAGCCGGGCGTAGCGGTCGCGGAGCGGCGCCAGCTCGGCCATCACCTCGTCGGCCAGGAGCTTCTTCGACCCGCCATAGCCGATGTCGCCCCGCTCGTACCGGCCGCGCAGCTCCTCGAGCTCCGGCCCGGGGAAGAGGCTGTGCAGCGCGAACACCGTGCAGGCGCCGGGATCGAGCCTTGCGCACCTCGGCCTCCGGCGCGAACAGGTCCACGGTGTTGCCGTAGCTCTTGCTCATCTTCCGCCCGTCGATGCCCGGCACGCGCGCCACCTCTTCCACCACCCGCGCCTCGGGGATGGTCAGCACGTCGCCGAAGGTGGCGTTGAAGTAGCCCGCCATGTCGCGCGCCATCTCGACGTGCTGCACCTGGTCCTCGCCCACCGGCACGATGTGGCTGCGGTAGATCAGGATGTCGCTGGCCATCAGAACCGGGTAGCAGAAGAGGCCCATGCTCACCGGCAGCTCGTGCTCGCGGGCGTACTTGTAGGCGTGGGCGCGCTCCAGCAGCCCCATGCCCGTGACGCACGAGAGCAGCCAGGTCAGCTCGCAGACCTCCGGGATGTCACTCTGCAGGAACAGCGTGGTGCGCTCGGGATCGAGCCCGCAGGCGAGGTACTCGGTGGCGATGGAGAGCGCATTGGCGCGCAGCAGAGCCGGATCGTGGATGGTGGTCAGCGCGTGGTAGTCGGCGATGAAGATGAAGTTCTCGGCGGTCTCTTGCAGCTCGACGAACTGCTTCACCGCCCCGAACCAGTTGCCGAGGTGCATCATCTGGGCCGAAGGCTTCACCCCGGACAGGACGCGTTGCAACATGCCGGCCGTCTCCTACTGCAAGCCGAGAGCACTGAACAGCAGCTTCAACCCGTCCAAGATGGGCCAGTAGGTCCACCTGAACCACCAGCTCACCGCGCCGGTGACCATCAACAGCAAGAGCAGGCCCGGGCCGGCGACTTCGAGCTGCGCCAGCGTCCGGGCCAGGGCGTAAGGCGCCTGGCTCACCACCACCCGCCCGCCGTCGAGCGGCGGGATGGGGATCAGGTTGAACACCATCAGGATCAGGTTGATGGTGACGTAGTAGCCTACCACACAAGCCATGATCTCGCCGAAACCCAAACCCGGCCCGGCGAAGAGCGGCGCCACGCCTTGCTCGAGCCCCTCGCGCACCGGCACGCCCAGGAGGCCGATGAGGATCAGGATCACCAGCCCGGCCAGCGCCTGGAACAGGTTGCTCAGCGGCCCGGCCAGCGCGATCCAGTACATCGCCGAGAGCGGATTGCGGCAGTTGCCGAGCCGCACCGGCACCGGCCGGGCCCAGCCGTAGCCGACTCCGGTGAGGGAGGCGAGGAGGAACATCAGCAGTCCTAGCGGGTCGATGTGCACCCGTGGGTCGAGTGTCAGGCGACCCTCCTCCTCCGCGGTGGGATCGCCGAACCGCCGGGCGGTCCAGGCGTGGGCGAACTCGTGCACCGTCAGGCTGAACAGGAACAGCGGGAGCGTCAGCACCACCTGCAAGAGCCGTTGCGGGTCCAGGTTCATCATGGCTGTCTCTCCGCCAGCCGCCGGGCCAGCCGCCACTCATCCTCGACGGTCTCGATCTTGCCGTCCAAGCGGGCCAGGCGCAACTCGTTGAGGATCCGGCCGATCAGCGGCCCCTCGGCGAAGCCTGCGGCCAGGAGGTCGTCGCCGTTGAGCAGCGGGCGAACGTGGCGGCCCGCGGCCAGGAACCACTCCACGGCGGGGAGCAGCGACCAGCGCCGCGCCGCGAGGGCCACCAGGGCCTCCGGAGGTGCGCCGTCGAAGCGCTTGAAGATCAAGGAGCGGGTATCGCCAGGGGACAGCTTCTGCTTCAGCAGCCGGACGAACGACTGCACGATCTCGGCGCTCGGGCGATCCAGCGCCAGCCGCTCGATGATGGCCGAGGCGTCCTCCGCGGCCTTGCCCGTGGGCACCAGCGCGAGGAGCCATACGAGCCAGGTCCGGAGCGGGCTGTCGAAGGTGCCGTCCAGCGTTTCGAGGGCGTCGGTCGTGCCGTCGATGGAGTCGAGCAAGGGCGACACGTGGGGCAGGACTGACTCGAGCCAGGTCGCGCCGCGTAGCCACATGAGCTGCTCGGCGGCATCCGGGCCGCCCAGCGAGCGCTCCAGCTCGTGGCGGACCCGGTCGCCGGACAAGCGGTCGACGAACTCGCGCATCTCGTCCATGACGAGGAACATCGACGTCAGCGGGTCCACGTGGAAGTCCAGCCTGGTCCGGTACCGGAGCGCGCGGAAGAGCCGAGTCGGGTCTTCGAGATAGCTGCGCTCGTGCAGCGGCCTCACCCGGCGCTCGCGCAGGTCGCGCAGGCCGCCGGTGGGGTCCAGGATCTCACCCCACCGCCTTGGCCAGATCGCCGCCGCCATCGCGTTGATGGTGAAGTCGCGCCGCAGCAGGTCCTCCTCGATGGTGCCCCGCCGCACCACC
>JACPDV010000474.1 GCA_016183835.1 Armatimonadota bacterium | reverse complement strand
ACACCACGGCCCCTGAGTTGACCATCCCGGCCGACCCTGCCGCGGTCGAGCAGCTCAGCGCGGACGGCACGCCGGTGGACATCGGCACCGCCACGGCGACCGACATCTGCGACGCCGACGTGGCGATCACCAACGACGCGCCGGAAGGCGGCGTGTATCCCCTGGGCGCAACGGTGGTCACTTGGACCGCCACTGACGACGAAGGGAACTTGGTGTCGGCCGAGCAGACCGTCACCGTGGTCGACACTACCGGGCCGAGCATCTCGGTTCCGGAGGACATCACGGTCGAGCAAGCGACGGCGGACGGCACGGCGGTATCCTACGAGCCGACCGCGACGGACACCTGCGACGCCGCTCCGTCGGTGAGCTCTGACCCGGTGTCGGGCACTGTCCTCCCGCTGGGCGGGCCGTACGCCGTGACGGTCACGGCAACGGATGCCTCGGGCAATGAGTCGACCGCGACTTTCAACGTGACCGTGGTTGACACCACGGCCGCGACCCTGACGGTGACCAACAACATCGCCGGCGGCAACGCCAACATGTCGACGCCGCCGATCTACGTGAAGGCCGTGACGGTGAGCAGCGTGGCGGACATCTGCGACGCGGCTCCCGTGGTCCGGCTGACCTGGAGCAACGACGGCTCCAAGGGCTACCCGTCCGGCACGTCGGTGCAGCTCGGGGACGGCACGGTGATCCCTGCCGGTACGCCCACGGTCATCCCGGTGGGCTCTACGGTCTGGGTCTACACCGTCTCCTTCACCAGCAACTACCGGTACATCCTGAACTTCACGGCAACGGATGCGTCCGGGAATGTGGCCTCCGTGCAGAAGGTCATCAACCTGAACAAGCCCTCCGGCGGGGGTGGCGGTGGCTCGGCCACCGGCACCTTCAAGGCCGGCGGCTCGTAGACAGCAAGCCGTCGCGGGCCTGGCGGCAGGACCGGACGCTTGCCCAGGCCAGGAAGAGGCTCCGCGGGGAGCCCCTTCCCGGGTCCTGATCGCGGAGAGGCGGAGGTGCGCTGCCAAGGGAACGGCCGCAAGGCCCGCAACGCCTCTCTGAGACTGTAACAGTGTCGCCGCTGTGACCCCATTCGGCGGCGGCAAACGGGTCCGGCTCCTCCCAGAGCGACCCGCGACCCAGGCCGGGGCCCTCCCCCAACAGGGCCCCGGCTTTCTTTTGCCGGGGTGCCGGTTGACGGAGCGCGCCGGTGCTGCTGGCCTCCGGGGTGTGCCACTGGCAGCTTGCCTGCCAGTGCGCCGGGGACCCGGTGGTTGGGCAGGCTCCGGCCCTTGCTCTCAGACCGGCTCAGAGCAGCTCGCGGAACTCGCCGTTGGTCAGTCCGGCATCCTGCACGATCCGGCCCATCGTGACGGCATTCACGGGGTTGTGCCGCGGGATCGTAACGACCCGAACGCCGTCGGTCATCACGAGGTGCTTACCTTGGCGAGCGACCCGGAAGCCGGCTTTCTCCAAGGCGCGAACGGCGTCGAGGTGGTGGATACCCGGTAGCCTGGGCACGCCTACACCTCAACCTCCACGCGTTTGGCGCCCGCCGCCCGGGCCAACTCCCGAACCACCTCCAGGTATTCCCGAATGGCCTCGGCGATGTTGGCCACGGCCTCAGCCTCGGTCCGCCCCTGAGAGTGGCAGCCTGGAAGCCCGGGCACGGAAACGGCGAACCCGTCTTCCGACTCATCAAGCACCACGGTGTACTTCATGGCCGCCTCCGGTGAGCCCGCTGGGGCTGACCAGAGTATAGCGTGCTACCGGCCCGTCGGGCAAGGCTGACCGCAGAGACGGGCTGATTCTGTGCGCCGGGCGCGGGCCTTGGCCAGCCGCAAAAGGTGCTCCAGTTGCAGGTAGTGGTCCAGCTCCGACCGCTCTTCGGCGCTGAGCGAGCCGCTCTTCTCGCGCTCGATCAGCTCGGCCACCCGGGCGCGCGCCGGCTCGGACGGCCGGAAGGCGGCTAGCGCTTCCTCGGCGCGCGGCAGGGCCACGGGCGGTCTCCGGCCCGGTCGCTCGACCGGACACAGGTCCATTATACCCCAGCCGGCGATTGTCCTTGTCACGGCGTCACCGCCTGCGGCGGTGACGGTGAACGGGTCCGGCTCCTCCTAGAGCACCCGTTGCACACGGCCGGGGCCCTCCCCCGCTGGCGCAGGGGAGGGAGCGCCCGGAGGACCGCAACAGTTTTGTCAGATCGCCGCCACACGACGTTCATCCACCACCCGTGTGAGACCCGGAAGACTGGGTATAGCCCATGCGGTCCGGCCCAAATGGGTCATTTCGGCCGGGCCGGGCGGTGGCGGCCGTGAGCCGTCACCGAAACACAACGACTCGACCGCGGGGCCGGCGGTCGGTCCGAAGCAGTAAGATAGAGGCTGGCTGCGCTTCGGCGCACCGCCTGTGAGCGAGGGGCTGGGATTCGCGGACCATCGGTCCGGGGGTCCCGGCCCCTCTGCACTGTCCACCCTCGGAAGGGCTCCGTGATGCAGCGAAGAAGCTGTCGTGCAGTCCGGGTCGGGGCACCTCTCCCGCCGGGAGAGGTCGGCCGTCCGCGGCCGGGTGAGGGCTCCCGGCCGGCTGGGCGCGCCTCGCATGGCCCTCACCCCAACCCTCTCCCAGTGGGCGAGGGGGGCGGATCCGGACTCATCGGCGTGGGCGGAGGGTTGCATGACGTTGAAGAAGCCGCTGCGGACGCTGTGCGGGGTGGTCGCCGGTGCGCTGCTCCTGGTGAGCCTGGCGTGCGGCCGGCCGACGGCGACCGCAGTCCCGGCCCCGCCGCGTGACGCGGCGCCGCCGGCCGCCGCCCGGCCCGCCCCCGAGCCGCGCCTGGAAGAGCATTTCGACGGCCCGCAGCTCGACCCGGCGAAGTGGGCCATCACGCGCAAGAACGACTTTCAGGAGAGCACCATCGACATCGTCGGCGGCCGGCTCCGCCTGCGCGCGGCGACCATCGGCACCGACGACAAGACCGTCAAGTTCCACGGCGTCCGCACGGTGCACCCCGTGTCGCTCAAGCCGCCCGTCGAGATCGGCTTCACGCTCGACTGGAACAAGCAGGCCAACGGGTGCTACCTGTCGGCCGGGGTCTTCCTCTGCCCCACGGCCACCGACGGCAACCCGCGGGACGAGGACACGATGCTGCGCTTCGAGTACGTCGGCGTGCCGCCGGGGAAGAACGGCCGCTCCTGGCTGTGGTCCCGCGACCAGAAGCTGGAGCGCCTCCTGTTCGACGAGGGCTGGCCGAAGCAGCATCGCGAGGGCCGGGCCATCGGCGTGCAGCAGGTGAAACTGCGGTGGGACGGCGGGCGACTAACCTTGGTAGAGAACGGCAAAGAGCTCTGGTCAGGCCCGTGGAAAGGGTTTGACCCGCCGCAGGCGTATCTCTACCTGCAGATGAGCAGCCACAGCAACTACCCGCCCAGGGAGCTGTTCTTCGACGATGTGACGGTGTCGCCGCGCTGACCCCTGGCGGCGGCAATCAACGGGCCACGGCTCCTCCCCTAGAGCCCCCGTTGAACGGCCGGGGCCCTCCCAACAGGGCCCCGGCTTTTTCGTGGCACGCCTCTCCGAGGTGGCGTGTACCCCTCCTTGCCAATCCCCGACATGTCTCTCTGAGGTGGCGTGTACCCCCTCCTTGGCAATCCCCGGCATGTCTCTCTG
>JACPDV010000473.1 GCA_016183835.1 Armatimonadota bacterium | reverse complement strand
TAGGCGTTGTAGGGGCCCGGAAGGAGCGGGTAATCCGTGTTGTTGACCGCCTCCACTGCCTGGTAGATGTAGTCGCTGAGCAGCGGCACGGCGGTGTAGTAGAATGTGGCGTCCAGGTCGAGCGTGGCGATGCGCAGCATCTGGGGGTCGGCGCGGCTCTGCAGCGTGACCTTGCCCGGCATGGCGTAGTCGGCGGTCAGGCCGGAGCTGTCCGAGCCCATCCGCTTGGCGGTGCGCAGCGCCTCGTCGCTGGCCGAGAGCTCCAGGTTCTGAAGCTGCGCGGCCAGCACGTTGGCTTCGAGCAGGCCTTCGGAATCGCCCAGAACCGGCAGCCCGGCGCGGGCGGCGCGCTCGGCACGCTGGTCCCACTCGGACGAGGGCACCGCGTCCTTTCCCGCCGGACCGGCCATACCTGCCGGGCCGCGTTCGCCGGGTGCGCCCCGTTCGCCCGCCGCCCCGCGCGGAGCGTTGGCCCGGCTCTGCGCCGGTGCCTGCCGGATCTGCTCCTCCAGCGCCCGCCGCCGGAGCGCATAGTCTTTCGCGGCTTCGGCCTTGTCAGCCTGCTCCATTTGCTCCGTGGCGGCCAGCGCGATGTAGAGCGGGGCCAGCACTGGCGGGTCGGCCACCGTGGTCGGGCTGCTCGTCGAGAGCGTGAGGGCCACGTCGGGCCAGTCCTCGCCGCTCATCTGCAACACCACGCCGTGATATTCCAGCGACAGCTTCTCGTGGCCGTCGTTGAGCCGGGCGATGTAGGCCGGAGCCCAGAAGACGCCGCCCACCAGGTACGACAGGTCCAGCGCCGCGGCGCCGGCCTTGCGGGCTTCGAGGAAGACCACGGCGTCGCGCGCGGTGTGCTGCGCCTCGCCCGCCAGCTTGGCCCGCTCGCGGGTCAGCACGCCGAGCTGGTCCTTGGAGTCCTGTTGCGTGCCCTCGAGGGTGAGCTTCTGCGTGGCGAGCTGCTGCCGCTGCTCGAAGGAGAACTTGGTCAGGGTCATCAGCGACTCGGCGTTGAGGACGCCCTTGGACAGCTCGACCTGCGCGGTGGGCGCCACGAAGGCCTCGAGCTTATCCAGGTACTTCGTCTGGGCCTCGACGAGCTGCAGGTCGGAGGCGGTCTTGCGGAGCTGCTCGTTGACCGCCTTGATCTGCTCGTCGAGCTTGCGCACGTCTTCGTTGGGTGCGTCCTGAACGGCGGTGGTCTTGAGCCGCACGGCGCGGATCACGAGGTTGTCGTCGCCGGTAGCGTAGAGGGTCTCGGGGATGACTTGCGGCGGGAGTCCGCTGACCACCAGCTCCTGCGCCCCGGCCTTGGCGTCGAAGGCTACGTTGCGCGTGACGAGGGCCTGGCCGCGGTAGACACGGACCTCGCTGATGGTGCCCTGCGTCTGCGCAGTGGCCGCGCCGGCCAGAGCGAGCAGCAGGATGAGCCTGGGGAACGCGAATCGCATGGTCGTCTCCTCCGGCGAGTGGTGAGTTACCCGTGACCTACCCTTCGCCTCCGGAGCGCGTTTACGGATCGCCGCGGCGGGTGAACCTTGGGGCGGGGGGCGACCTGATCCGCCCGAGAGCGCTCGATGCACGACCGCTTCGGCGACGCGGAGCTGATGGAGCAGATTCGGGACGACCACGACCCGGAGGCGTTCCGTACGCTCTGCATGCGTTGGCGGCGGCGGCTGGCGGCGTGGTTCCGGCCCCTGCTGGGCGATCCCGCGGCGGTGGACGACGCGGTGCAGGAAGTCCTGCTGCTGCTCTGGACGCGGCGCGCGGAGTACCGCGCGACGGGCCGGTTCGAGGCCTACGTGCTGACCCTGGCGCGGCACCACTGGCTCAACGCGCAGCGGCGCGCCCGGCGGCGGGAGACGGCCGAGTTGGCGGACGACGCAGTCGGCGTCGGACCCGGCCCGGAGGCCGAGGCGCTGGCGTCCGAGCAGCAGCGGCGATTGGCCCGCGCGGTGCAGGCGCTGCCCGCGGCGCACCGCCAGGTGCTGGAGCTGGCTACAGTCGCCGGGCTCTGCCAGGACGAAGTGGCCGCCCGGCTGGGGCTACCGCTGGGCACGGTCAAGTCGCGGCTGTACTACGCGCGGCGGAAGCTGCGCCGATCGCTCGAGGAGAACGACGATGCGGAGCGAGTACCACACCCCGGATGACTTGGTGGCGTACCTGAAGGGCTTGCTCACCGAGGACGAGACCGCCGCGCTGGAGGCGCGCGTGGCGGCCGATCAGGATCTCGCCATCGAGCTGGAGCGCACCCGCACCGTGCTCCAGATCACCGCGGCGGCCAGCGACGAGGCCGTCACCGGGCGGGTGAACGGCTATCTGGAGCGCGCCATCGCCGGCCGCGCCAGCGACATTCACCTCGATCTCGTGCGCGACGGCGCCGTGGTGCGGCCGCGCGCGTGCTGCACGTGGTCGACCACCGCACGGTGGACGAGGGCCGGGCCTGCATGGCGCGGCTGAAGACCCTGGGCGGGCTGCCGCCGGCCGACTTCCAACGCCCCGCCGACGGGCGGATCCCGCTGCGCCTCGAGGGCCGCGACTATGACCTCCGCGTGAGCTACGCCCCGGGCCTCCACGGCGGGCGGCTCTGCGCCCGGATCCTCTCGCGCGGAGACGCTCTGCCGGCCTGGGACGCCGTCGGGCTCCTGCCGGCCGAGGACGCCGCTCTCCGCCGCATGATCCGGATGCCCCACGGCCTGATCGTGGTCTGCGGACCCACCGGCTGCGGCAAGACCACGCTGCTCTACATGCTCATGCAGCAGATCGCCTCGCCCGAGATCAACTGCCTCAGTGTGGAGGATCCGGTCGAGCTGGCCATGGACTGGGTGGCTCAGTCACGCGTCAACGTGGCAGCCGGGCAGACCTTCGCCTCCCTGGTCCGCACCTTCATGCGGCAGGACCCGGATGCCATCCTGGTGGGCGAGATCCGCGACCTGGAGACGCTTCAGATCACCTGTCAGGCGGCCCTCACGGGACACCTGGTGATGACCACGCTGCACACCCAGCACGCCATCGGCGCCGTGCGGCGGATGGTCGACCTTGGGCTGGAGCCATTCCTGCTGGCCAACGTGCTGGTCGGCATCGTGGGCATGCGACTGGTGCGCTGCATCTGCCCGCATTGCCGGGCGGAGGTGGAGCCGAGCAGCACCGCGGCGATGCATTTCGGGCTGGAGCCGGGCAGCTACGCCGCCACCGCCGGGCAGGGCTGCGAGCACTGCCACGGCACCGGCTATCGCGGCCGCCGCGGGCTGTACGAGGTGATCGAGGTCTCGAAGGCACTGTCGCAGGCCATTGCCGAGCGCGCGATGCGGTTGCGCGAGTTGGCGTTCAGCGGCGAGTTGCCCGACTTCCGCGGCCACGCGGCGCAGCTCATCCGGGAAGGCGTCACCACGCCCGAGGAGTGTGCCCGGGTGCTTGATCAGGCGTGGTGACGCGGCCGCCGGTCACAAGCCGGGCACGTTGGCCTTCATCCACTTGAGGCAGCGGGTGTAGCCGTCGGCGTCGCGGCCCTCGTACTCGGCGCACCACAGGCCCTGGTAGCCGTTGGCTTTCAGGCAGCGCACGGCGTGGGCCAGGTCGATCTCGCCGGCGCCCAGCTCGCAGCCCTTGTACTCGCCGCGGCTGCCGGTGCCGTCCTTGAGGTGGAGGTGCATGCAGCGCATGCTGCTCATCTCGTAGAAGCGGTTGCAGGTGGGCAGGTCCCAGCCCATCCAGCGGTAGTTCATGGTGTCCATCGTGGTGCCCACGAACTTGCTGCCGACCAGGCCGAGCGTCGCCATTTGCAGGTCGGCGTCGTTGGTCACCACGCCGTGGTTGTCCACGCCCAGGGTGACCCCCAGCTCCTCGAGAAACGGCACGCAGCGGCGGAAGCAGTTGGCCATGGTCAAGGCATAGCGCTCCTTGGGCAGGCTGTCGTCCGCCGCCCACCCGCCTTCGGAGCGTATCACGTTGGCGCCCAGCAGCAGTGCCAGCTTCGCGCACCGCTCCATCCGCGCCACCTGAGCCTTGACCACCTCGGGATCGGTCACCAGAAAGTTGTTGCCCGCGGCCAGCGCGCCGACGAAGAGGCCCTTGCCCTCGATCATGGCCCGCGCCGCTTCGGCCTTTCTCTCAGGATTGGCCCCCGGGTCCTTCTCGTCCCAGACGTCGCCGATCTGCAGCTCCACACCATCGAACCCGGTGTCGGCGGCGTAGTTGATGAACTCCTCGAGCGTGGCGCCCGGCGCGTTGTAGTGGATCAGCCCGAACTTCATGTCCCGTCTCCCATCGTGTGCCCGCGGGGAGTGTAGATCCCGCCTCCGGCAAGGTCAACCGCTTTGCCGCACGGCCCCCGGTCGCGGCTGCCCACCGCGCATGGTACGCTCGCCCCGGAGTCCGACATGCCCCCGCCGTCTGCCTCCTCGCGCTCAGCCTGGCCGCGCCGCGGTAGGCGCAGGCTCGTGGCGTCACACGGCGTGCGTTTGAGCCTCGCAACTCTTTCGCCACGATTCCTACTTGCGCAGGCACCCCAGCCGATCTATGCTCGTCCCGGGTGTTCGCGGGTCACGCAGGACGTGCATGGGTTCGTCTGCGGGGAGAGCGGCATGGGTGGACGCGGTGCGCTTCGTCGGGTTGCGGTGGGCCTGCTGGCCGCGGGGCTGGCGGCCTGGGCGAGTGGCTGCGGGTCCTCGCAGGCGACTGCTTTCAACCGCCTGCTCTCCGGCGTGGTGAACGAGTCAGAGTTCACCGTGGCGCAAGGCGAACGGGTGGGTTGCCAGGGGGATGTCACGATTCGCTGCCGCACGGCGAACATCGCGGGCGTGCTGACGTATGTGGCCGCGAGCCGCGCCGGGCAAGTCGGCGGCAACCTGTTGGTCGAAGCCGAGCAGACCATCTCCGTCACCGGCAGCATCGCGACCGGTGGCGGGGCTGCCGGTGCCACCGACGCGGCCGGCGGCGATGGCGGCGACCTGACGTTGCGGCGCGTCGTCGCGCCAGAGCAACGACGCCGTGTTGGCGGCCGGCGATGGAGCCAACGGCGGCGACGGGCTGCTTGGCGGCGCGGGGGGCGACGGCGGGTCCGTGGCCATCACGGCGGCAGGACAGACGGTCACTCTCCACGAGAGCCCCGGCTTCATCCACCTCGGCGACGGCGGTGCTGGCGGGACGGGGGTGGTGGGTGGGCAGGCGTTGTTGGTTTTCGAGGTGCCCGAGCAGGTGCCCAGCGCTGGCGGCGGCAGCGGTCATCTCGTGGTCGACGCGGCCGTGGTCGCGGGAGTGCCCGCGGGCGAGCCGGTGCTCGATAGCCAGGGCCAGTCGCACCCCACGTTCGTGTTGGCGGCCGACTCGGTCACGGGCGGCGACGGCGGGGACGGTGGCGACTGGCACTACGGAGTGGCGCCCGGCTCCGAGGCGTCCACCTGGCCGAGCAACCGCGGTCCGTCCGTTGGCCGGGTAGGCACTTCCCCGGTCGCCGTGCGGGGCGCCAACGGCGGCGACGCGGAGTTCCAGGGCGGCAACGGCGGCGACGCTCGGGTCGTGCGGTCCGGCCAAGCGGTGGGCGCGGGAGCCGACGCCGGGGATGTGACCGCCGTCGGCGGCAACGGCGGCGACG
>JACPDV010000516.1 GCA_016183835.1 Armatimonadota bacterium | reverse complement strand
CCGGCTGCTCGAGCTGCACCACCTGCACGGCGTCGGGCCGCTGCACGTCGCGCACGTGGCGCGGGCGCGCGAGGTGCAAGCCATCCGCACGGCGAAGGCCCGGCGGCAGCCCGTCACCGCGGAGGTCACGCCGCATCATCTCTTCCTCACCGTGGACGACCTCGACCGCCTGGGACCGCTCGGCGACATGCGGCCCACCCTTCAGACAGCGGATGACGCCGCGGCGCTGTGGGCGGGCCTCGCCGACGGCACCATCGACGCGGTCGCCAGCGATCATGCCCCGCACCTGCTGGCGGAGAAGTCACAGAGCCCGCCGCCACCGGGCGTGCCCGGACTGCAGACGATGCTCCCGCTGCTCCTCACCGCCGTGAGCGAGGGCCGGATCGCGGTGCCGGATCTCGTGCGCTGGAGCTCGCGCAACCCGGCGGCGATCCACGCGCTGCGAAACAAGGGCGAGGTGCGCGTCGGAGCCGACGCCGACCTGGTGGTGGTGGACAGGTGTGTCTCGCCGGGCAGGGCGCGGAGGTGGCTACGCGCGACCCGGGGCGGTGGCAGGACCCAGTCTAGGCGTCACCTCGCGACCGCAGTGCTTCCGAGCGGCTCACGGACCGAGGACCAATGAACCGACCCGCGGGCTGCCGAGCCCCGTCACCATGTCATACCCGGTGGCAGCGCCGTATCCAGCGTTGCCCCCTTCGGTGATGTCGTACAAGCCGCTCGACGCGCCGTACAGAGCCGTGAGGGTGGAGAGCGACGTACGGTTGGCATTCAGCACGGCTAGTACGGCCGCCCACTGGGGCGCTCCGGCGCTTGTCCCGCCGACCTGGAACCAACCGCTCTGGCCGTAGTACTTGGTGCTGTCGTAGACCGCCACGCCGTAGTTCGGGTCGGCCAGGTAGCTCACGTCCGGCACCCCGCGGCTGCCTGAAGTAAGCGCGCCGTTCTGGTACGGCGGCACGGGCTCGTAGGCGCTCGGCCCGCCGTTGCTGCCGCCCCACGCTGTCTCGGAGGTGATGTTGTTGGACTCGTCGAGGAGGACAGTGGTGCCGCCGACGCCCACCACGTTGGGTGAGACCGCCGGCCACGCTGCGCCGCCGCCGCTATCACCCGACGAGGCGATGAACGTCACGCCCGATTTGTTGAAGTGGAAGTCGTAGGACTCCTCGCTGCTGAACTCGCCACCGCCCCAACTCATCGACACTTGGGCTACGGGATAGGTGGGATGCTTGGTGTTGTCACCGGCGTAGTCCACGGCCTTCAACAGGTCCGAGAGGGAGGCCGAGGGCGCCACGACCAACAGGATTTTGGCGGCCGGCGCCATGGCGTGCGCCCATTCCACGTCCAGAGAGGTTTCGAGCGCCCAGCCGCTGTTCTTTGCGTTGGTCTTCTTCGGAACGTAGGCGATCTGTACCGTGGTCCTGGGCAGACCGAACTTGTCGCAGAACGTGTCCAGGTCCTTCTGAATGGTCGGGCTGCCGTAGGCGTCGACGATGGCGATCGTCTGGCCCGCGCCGGTACCGAGTCCCGCCGTGTCGAACCCGTAGGCATGTTTGATCTGCGCCGGCTCGTAGCCAACCGGGTTCGCCGCACGGGAACGACCGACATGGATCGGCGGCTGTGCCTCCCAGCCGCCCAAAGCGCCGTCAGTGTCGGAGCCACCGCCGCCGGTCGCGCCGCAACCAGCCAGAACGAACGCGCCCCAGACCAGCAGCGCGACACCACACACGTACCTCGTGACCTTACCCATGGCAGGCTCCCCGGCGTTCCGCACGCCGCCCCGCTCGTGCCCCGCCGTCCGGCCGAGCAGCCGCACGGAAGGCATAACCGTATTGTGGCACAACAAGCCCGGTTGCGCATGAAGATTCCCTGACGAACGTCTGCCGAAGCGGATCGCCTCGCGGCGCGAGCCAGGCCGTGAAATAAGTATGGTGTCCCCTGGAAAAGGGCTGGCGCCGGTCGCGGTGGGAAGGCACAATGGTGCCGAGGCAGGTCATGGCGATGTTCGAGCGGCATTTCAGCGTCGCGCAGGCCAATGCGCTGCTCCCGCGGCTGCGCCGGCTGTTCCGTGACATCCACGCCCTCGACACCCGCCTGGACCCGCTCTGCCGGGCCCATGGCGAGCTGCTGGCGAGGAGCGCCGAGTACAACGTCGGCGGGCGGGAGCTGGCGGAGTACTTCGTCCTCTCCGTGCGCTGGCGCCAGCTCGTGGAGAGCATCTTCAGGCTGGGCGTGCAGGTCAAGGACCTCGAGCGCGGCCTGTGCGACTTCCCGCACCTGCGCGACTCGGGCGAGGAAGTGTTCCTCTGCTGGCACCTGGCGGAGGACAAGGTGGCCTACTGGCACGACCTCGACGCCGGCTACGCCGGCCGCACGCCGCTCTGAGACTCACCCTACCCCGGCCCGATCCGGCCGTCGAGCTCTTCGGCCTCTTCCACCCGCCGCAACACCGCCTGCAGGTCTGCCTCGGTCACCTTGAGCGGCACCTCCGCGAGGAGCTGCAGGTGGAACAGCGGCGCGCCGGAGACCGGCGCCGGATAGACCGCCGATTCCAGGCTGACGATGTTCACGTTCAGCTCGTAGAGCGCCTCGGAGATGGCGTGGACGATGCCTTCGCGGTCGGCGGCCTCCACCTCGATGGTCACGCGCCGGTCGGCGCGCCCCGGCTGCGGCGGCGTGGTGGGATGCAGGTGGATCCGCAGGCGCACCCGGCGCTCCGCCGAGGCCACCCCGGTGGCCAGCGTCTCGAGCGCCTCGGCGTTCCCCGAAACCAGCATCATCACCCCGAACGATCCGCCCAGCACTGCCATCCGGCTGTCTTCCACGTTGCCGCCGGATTGCGTCACCAGTTGCGACAGCGCCGCCACCAGCCCGGGCCGGTCGTCGCCGATCGCCGAGAGCACCACGTACTGCCGCTCCGCCATGCCTGCGTCTCCCGGGTGCCGGTCACTTGCCTTGTGAGCGATGCAGCTCGTCGAAGTAGCTCTTCACCCGCTGCCGCTCGGTGATGGGGATGTCGCCGCGCGAGAGAGCGTTGTCGGCGTCGGCCTTGTAGCTCTCCAGCACGTCGTAGAACGGGGTGCGCGCGTCGGAGAAGTTGGGCGCCTCGCGCGGGCCCTGAGTGGTGGTGACCTTGCCGCGGGAGCCGAGGGTGGTGCGCGCCCGCTCGTCGTGCTGCAGGGTCTCCGTGCGCCGCGGCGCGTAGAGCCGTTCCCACTCCTGCTTCGAGCGGTCGGCCGGGGAGTCGCCCGGCTGGTAGGGATGCTGCTCGGCGCCTTCGGCCGGCGTCGGCTCGGCGCCCTCGTTGGTGGAGCCGGGCCCGCGGTTCCGCCCGGCCTGCCCGCCGTAACGCTCGCACAGCCCGCCGGGACACTCGCCGCCACCCTGGTTCTCGCCCTCTTTCTGGATGCCTTCGCAGTCGCCCGCGGCGCCCTTGGCGCCCTCGCAGTACTCCTGCATCTCTTCCATCAGGTCCTGGTCGCCCGACTTGCCGGCCTCGCCCGAGATCGCCTCGGCCGCCTGCTCCACCGCCTCGGCGGCCTTGTCGCAGGAGCCTTGACCGGATTCCTTGCACGACTGCTTGAGCGCGTCGGCCGCCTTCTGCAGCTTGTCCGCGAGCCCCTGGTGCGGGCTGCCTTTGAGTGCTTCGGCCGCCTTCTGGAGCTGGTCGGCCACCTGCTGCTTCTGCTTGGACGTGGCCTTGCCCTGCCGCAGCTCCCGGGCCGTTTCCTTGAGCAGCTCCTGGGCCGCGTTGAGGGTCGGGTTCTCGAGGCTCTCGGCGATCTTCTCGTCCATGCCGCCCATCTCGCGGAGCGACTGCCGGGCGTCGCGACCACCCTGCCGGAGCGGCTGCCCGGCCAGCTTCTCGCGCTCGGCCTGCAGGCTGCGGTTGAGCTTCTCGAGCCGCCGCAGCGTCTCTTCCTTGCCCATCCGCGCCCGGCGCAGTTTGAGCGCCTCCTGCAGCATGGCCCGCGCCCGGGTGCGCGCCGCGTCGAGGTGCTTGTCCTCGGCCTCCTTCTCCACCTTGCGGGCGACCTCCGCCAGCTCCTTGCCCACTTCGCGGGACACCATCTCGATGGCCCGGTCGCTCTCGCTCCGCCAGAAGCCGAATTGCGGCAGGCAGGCGGTGACCACGAGGAGGACGAGGAGGCAGAGGCACAGCTTGGTTTCGGGGAGCCACACGCGCGGCAGCGCGCGGCGGATGTCGATGCCCTCGGCGTGGCGATCGGCATCGGCGGCGACCAGGGCGGCGAGGGGATGCCCGCCGCCGTGGCGCCGGACCGAGAGCGCGGAGCTGAGCCGCTCGTCGAGCCCGAGCCGCTCGTCGAGGAGCAGGGCGGCGTCGAGGTCGCTGACCCCGCAGGTAGGGCCGCAGCCGGTCGAGGTGGTAGTGCCGGACACGCGACTGCGGCTCGAAGCGCAGCCGCCAGAGCCGGTCGGCGCCGAGGAGCACCACGGAGGCGGCCAGCGCCAGCCGCATTGCCCGCGCCACCCGGCGCTCCAGCCGGAGCGCAAACAGCCGCCGCCGTGCGTTGCCGACGACCCGGTCCAAGGAACCTGGCATGCCCGTCCCCTAGCCCCAGTATACCCCCGCCAACGAGGCTCCGCCGAGCGGAGTTTTCGGGAGTCGCGCCTGCACCGGCGGCGGCAGCGGCTTCCAGGCGCGGAGGTCGATGGTGCCGAGATCGTGCTCCCGCACGGCGCCGCCCAGCGTGAGCTTGCCCAGCCTGCCGGAAGGCAGCACCCCTTGCAGCGGGATCAGCTCCTGGAGCGGCACCGCCACCACCAGCGCGTAGTCGCCGTCGAACAGGTGGGGGAGCGTGAAACGCCCGTCGGCATCGGCCGTGGCGGCGGCGCAGATGAGCCGCTGCGGCCAGGGCGTGACGTAGGCGGTCTGTAGCTGGTCGCGCTGCTCGAACGGCACCACGCCGACCTTGGCGCCCTTCCACGGCCGGCCCTCGCGGAGCACCCGGCCGCGGATCACACCGTCGCACCGCGGCGGCGGCTTGGCTGCCAGCTCTTTGAGAACGCCCGGCGCGAGGTCCTTGACGATCGGCCGGCAGGCCTCCAGCCGGCCCCAGCGCCAGCAGATGCGGGCCAGCCGCGCGGCGGACGAGGGCGCGCGCCAGGTGAACACGCGCGGATCCAGGAGCTGCTCCACAGCGCGCTCCGCGGCCTCGCTCCGCGCACAGTAAAGGAGCGATTCCAGGTGCGACGTGCCGAACACCGGGGTGGCGGCGGGCGACCGCAAGTTGGCCATCTGCACCGCCAGGGCGCCGTCCACGTCCCAGTCCCAGGTGCGCTCGTCGTGGAGGTGCACGTAGGCGGCACGGGCCAGGCAGCTCTGCGAGCCACGGCGGTTGAGAAAGGCCAGCACGGCCTCGTGGTTGGCCGGGTTGAGCCGTGAGCCGTAGATGCTGCGCCCGGTGGCCCGCGCCAGCCCGAGCGCCCGGTCGCTGCGGTCGAGCACCATCACCACGCGCTCCTCGGGCTCGCGGCGCGGCCCGGTGGGGCGCGAGAGCAGGCTGCGGAACGGCATTCCCCAGTCGTGGGAGTTGACCCAGTCGTGCTGGCGCCACACCTCGCCCGTGCCGTACAGCGCCAGGCCGGCGAGGAGCAACGGGCTGACCCACACCAGCCGGCGGCCGAGCCCCACGCCCACGGGCGCCAGGAACGCCATCAGCGCGGCCACTCCCAGCGCCGCCAGCGACCGCGACGCGACCAGATGCAGCCCAACTTGCCGCCACGGCTCCGCGGCGTAGAACCCGGCGCCGAGCCAGTCCTCGCCGATCCGCACCTCCGCCGCCCGGGGTTGGTGCCGGAAGGCATAGTGCACCGCCAGCCCCACGAGCGCGCCACAGGCGAACTGCCCGGCGAGGGTCAGGCGCGACGGCACCCGGCTGCGGTCGTGGAGCCACCCGAGCCGGTGCCAGAGGAGCCACAGCAGGGCGCCCGCCATGGCCACCCGAAAGCCGGGGAAGCGGGTCGTGTAGACCTCCGGAGGCATCGGCCACATCGCGGCCACCAGAAGCCCGGCGGTGAGACAGGCGGTCACGGCGAAGCGCGGCGCCGGCAGCTCGCCGCTGCGCAGCTTGCGCGGCCACTCGGGATGGAGCGCCAGCGACCAGCCCACGAGGGCGGCCACGAGGGTCACGGCGGTGAGGCTGAGCAGCCAGGTGGTGCCGCCGATGGAGGCCAGGTGAGAGATCCGCTCCCACTCCGGCGCCAGCGCCGTGGGCACGGGGCTCTGGTCAGTGTCGAACCCGGGCTGCCCGCGGCTCACCTCCGTGGTCACCATGAAGGCCAGTCGCCCCGTCAGGAGGCCCAGCACGTGCAGGCTGTTGACCAGGCCGAAGAGGGTGAGCAGGGCTGCGGCGCCGAGGATCGGCCACGGCCCCACCGGCCGCTCGGCGACCGGATCCTGCTCGGCTGGCTCGGCCATGACGGTCGCTCCTCGGGCTACGGCGTGGGCACCACCTTCAGACCGAGGCGGTCGAAGGCCAGCGCCAGGCCGCGCTGCAGGTCCGCCGCGGTGGTGATGTCGCGCAGGTCGATCCCCAGCCCCACCAGTGTCTGCGACAGCTCCGACCCGATCCCCACCAACAGGCATTCGGCCCCGAGCAGTTCCGCGGCGCGGATCGTTTTGATCAGGTGGTCGGCCACGTTGGTGTCCACCACCGGCACGCCGGTGATGTCGAGGATCACCACCGAGGCCTGCTGCATCGCCACGCTGTGGAGCAGCTCCTCCATGATCTGACGGGCGCGGTGGCTGTCGACGGTGCCGATCAGCGGGAGGGTGAGGATGCCGTCCCAGACCTTGATCACGGGCGTGCTGAGCTCGAGCACGGCCTGCCGCTGCCGTTCCACGAGGCGGAGCTGCTGCTCCACGAAGGCCCGCGCGAAGTGTACCGCCACCGCCTGCACGGCGGCGTGGAGCTGCTGCACGACGCGCCGTTGGGTCTCGGCGTCGGGCACCGCCTCCCAGACCAGCGGCAAGACCACGTCGTCGTAGAGGAACATCGCCACGAGCACGTCCACGAGGTGGAAGCCGGCGGTCAGGCGTTCCTCGACCAGCCCGTTGACGAAGTCGGCGATCGGCGGCGCCGCGGCGTCTTGCGCGGCCAGGGGCAGCAGGTCGATCAACCGGCGGGTGTTGGCCGGAAAGGTCTCGGGGTGGCTCCGGCCGTAGCGCTCCACGCGCTGGTAGACCAGCTCAACGTACTCTCCGAACACCCGCTCCTGATGCTCCTCGAGGAAGGCTGCGAGCTCGCTCATGGGTCGGTCCTTGCTCACCCGAGTTGGAGGACGAGCACGGTGACGTCGTCCAGCTCGCGGCCGTAGCTGTCGGCCAGGCGGTCGGCGAAGCTCTGCGCCGCGCCGTCGGCCCGCTGCAGCTCCTGGTCCAGGTCGAACGCGGTGCGCAGACCGTCGCTGTGGAGCACGATGGTCTCGCCCTCGCGATACTCCCCGCGGTAGATCCGTGGCGAGCGGTAGTTGGCGCCCACGATCCCGTTGGTCGAGACGGGCTTGAACCCCGAGTTCCAGGTGGTGCGCACCTCCACGTTGCCCACCCCGGCGTACTCCACCAAGCGCTCGTCCGTGTAGACGGCGAGCAGTCCCACGGCCGCGCCACGGGTGTTCTGCAGCTCGCGGTCGCACTCGTCGAGAATGTCGGGGAGCGGCAGGTCGGCGTGCTCCGTGGTGACCTCGGCCGCGCGCTCCGCGGCGGACGCGGCGGCGGGCCCGCTCCCCAGGCCGTCGGCCAGGCCCACCAGGGTCCGCCCCGGGCGCTCGAGGACCCACCAGCAGTCGCCGGAGACGCTGTTCCCGGGTTTGGGCCGGTGCACGACGCCGTAGCTCATCGCAGCCATTTCCGCACAGTGACGGTGGTGCCCTCGTTGCGCCGGCTGACGATCTCGAACTCGTCCACCAGCCGGCGCGTGCCGGGCAGGCCGGCGCCCAGCCCGCCCGAGGTGGTGTAGCCGTCGCGCATCGCCTCCTCGACGTTGTCGATCCCCGGGCCGTGGTCCTGAGCCACCACCTGGATGCCGCGCCGGCTGCCGCGTTGGATCTTCTTCAGCTCGATGGTGCCCGGCCGAGCGTAGTTGTAGATGTTGCGGGCCAGCTCCGAGATGGCCGTGGCCACGCGGGCCAGGTCCACCGGCCCGAACCCGGCGTCCTTGGCGAGCTGGCGGCCCTCCTGCCGGGCCCGGACGATGTCCAGCTCATCCTGGATGGGCACCATCACCGGCTCTGCCTCAGCCATTGCCCCCTCCCCCCGCCACCATCCCGGCGAGCCGCACCAGGCCCTGCTCCAGGTTCAGCGCCGTAACCACGCCCTCCAGCTCCAGACCCAGCTCCACTAGCGTGATCGCCACCGCCGGCTGAATGCCGGTGCACACCACCTGGGCCCCCATCAGCCGCGCCATGAACGCCGTGTCCCGCACGATCTTGCCGAGGAAGCTGTCCACCATGTCCACCGCGGTCAGATCGATCACCACCCCCGTCGCGCCGGTGGCGCTGATCTGGTTGAGGATGTCCTCCTTGAGCTGCACCGCGCTCTCGTCGTTGAGCTCGATCTGGATCGAGGCGATCAGCGCCTCGCCGATCTTTAGAATCGGGATCTTCTGAACCATGCTCACTCCTGACCGGCGGCGGTCCGGCCGTGCAGATCGTGGGTGTCCGCCGCCGTGATCAGCACCGCCGCCACCTCGCCCGCGGACACGCTGCCTGCGACCCACACCACGCCGTCGATTTCCGGCGCGTCGCGGTAGGAGCGCCCCACGCCACCGCCGGGCGTCACCTGTTCGACCAACACCTTGAGCGTCTTCCCCACCAGGCCTTCATTCTTTCGCAACGAGATCGCCGCCTGCCGCTCCGCCAGCCGGGCGATGCGCGCCTGCGCCACACCCGCCGGCACCCGGCCCGGCAGCTCCGCCGCCGGTGTCCCCGGCTCCGGCGAGTAGGCGAAGAACCCGACCCGGTCCAGGTCGGCCTCGTCCAGGAAGCTCTCCAGCGCCTCCAGCTCCTCCCGGTGCTCGCCGGGGAAGCCGACGATGAAGGTGCTCCGCAGGCAGATCTCCGGCGCCGCCTCGCGCAGCGCCGCGATCCGGCGCAAGTACCCCTCGCGCCGGCCCGCCCGGCCCATGGCTTTGAGCAGCCCGTCGTGAGCATGTTGCAGCGGGAGGTCCAGGTATTTCGCCACCACCGGCACCTCGGCGATCGCGCGGGTCAGGCCGTCGTCCACCTTGGTCGGATAGCAATAGAGCAGTCGCACCCAGAGCAGTCCCTCCACCTCGCCCAGCCGATACAGCAGACCTGCGAGCTGCCGCCGGCCGGTGCGGTCGAAGCCGTAGTGGGTGGTGTCCTCGGCGATCAGGTTGACCTCGCGCACGCCGTCGGCCGCCAGGGCGCGCACCTCGGCCAGTACGGCCTCCTCGCTCCGGCTGCGGAACGAGCCGCGGATGGAGGGGATGGTGCAAAAGGTGCAGGCGCAGTCGCAGCCCTCGGCGATCTTGACGTAGGCGGTCCACGGCGGCGTGGCGCGGCGGCGGGGGAGATACTCCTGGTAGGGCATCTGCGGCACCGACACCGCGACCTGCGCCGCCTGCCCGTCCGGCCGCGCCGCGGCCACGATGCCGGCGATCTGCGGGAACTCGGAGACACCCACCACGGCATCCACCTCGGGGCACAGCGCGCGGATCTGCTCCGGCTCCTTCTGCGCGAAGCAGCCGCTTACCACCAGCACCTCGCAGGCGCCGGAGCGCTTCAGCCGCGAGGCCGCGCGGATCTCGCGGATGGCTTCCTCGCGGGCGGCGGCGATGAACGCGCAGGTGTTGACGATCACCACCTCGGCGGAGCCGGTATCGGGCACCAGGGCGTAGCCGTCGGCGGCCAGGGCACCCAGCATCTGCTCCGCGTCCACCAGGTTCTTGGCGCAGCCGAGGGCCACCAGCGCGACGCGGCCGCGGGCCGCCGTGCGGGGTGTGGAGTCTTCGAGCGAAGCCAACGGAACGAAGCTGCTCAAGACGTGAGTTCCTCGACTCGCTCGCCGGTGAGCCGGGCGCTGATCCGGGTGGCCAGCGTGTCGGTCTCCTCGTCGGGCACCTTGTGGCCAGTGCGATTGGAGACCACGTAGAAGGCGTCCTCCGCGGCGCCGCGCCAGGTGGTGACCTTCGCCACCACGATGTCCAGCCGCTCCTCGAGCAGGGCGTCCGCCAGCCGGTAGAGCAGCCCGCGCTGGTCGCCGGCCCGGATCACCACCACGGTGTGCTGCTGCGAATCGGCATTGCTGACCTTCACGCTGTGCACCAGCAGCGAGGTGGGCACGCTCTTGCCGCGGCGGGTGAGCAGGCTCGGCACATCTTCCTCGTCGGTCAGCACCTTCTCGATGTCGCTCTGCAGGCGATTGCGCTTCTGCGGTCCCAACGGGTGGCCGAAATCGTCCACCCAGATGGTGGCGATGGACTCGTCGGGCCGCTCGCCGCTCGGCTCGCAGACGTCGAGGTGGGCCAGGTTGATGTCGAGGTTGTTGGCCGTCACCGTGGCGGCGATGTCGCGCAGGAGCCCCCGGCGGTTCTTCGTGCACACGGTGACTTCGGTGTGCATGGCGTTGAGCGCATGGTAGAACTCCACCACCGGATCCTCGCTGCGGCTCACGCGGTCGAGGTAGGCGATGTGCTTGGCGATCAGCGCCGGCGGGGTGTTGACCGCATACCAGGTGGGCATCCGGTCGAGATGGCGCTGGAGCATCTCGCCCGGGATGTCTCTGAGCGCCTCGGCGCCGGCCAGCCGCCGCGTCACCCGCTCGATGGACACCGCTTCGCCCTCCAGCGGACGGTCGCGCACCCACTTGAGAGTCTTCACGAAGAGCTCGAGGAGCTGCCGCGTGTCGTGCTCCCGGAGCACATCGACGCCCACCGAGCGCGTGTCGCCATAGGTCAGCGCGACAAGCATGTCGAGGGCGTCCACCGGATCGCTCTGGGGCAGGATCCCGGCGAAGCGCTCGATGGTCCAGGGCATCGCCAGAGCGCCGAGCCGGGCGGTGCGCATCATGTCGAGGTGGTGGCGGACGAGGAAGTCGATCCGGCTCACCGCCGATTCCTGGAACCCCAGCCGCCGCGCTACGCGCTCGGCCACCACCGCGCCGGTGTTGCTGTGGTCGCCGCTCCGGTCGCGCTTCCCCACGTCGTGGAAGAGCGCCGCGAAGTAGAGCACCTCCGGCTCCTGCAGCCCGCGCACCACCCCGCTGAGCATCTGCTCGTGCTCGTCGGTCGGGTGGTCGCGGAGCCGCTGGATCTCCTCCACCACCTTCAGCGAGTGCTCGCCCACGGTGTACTCGTGCGCCGGGTCGCCGGGGAGGAAGTGCATCAACGGATCGAACTCGGGCAGCACCTGCGCGAGCACGCCGGTCTCGTGCATCGCCCTCAGGGTGCCCGCCACGTCGTCGGCCGAGCTGAGGATCTCGAGGAACGCCGCGCCCGCGGCGAGCGTGCGCACCCCTTCCCCCAGCTCCGCGGCGTGGGAGGCGACCAGCCGGTCGAGCTGCAGCGACCGCGCCATGCGCAGCCGCTGGCACTCTCTGAAGACCTGCACGAGCCGGGTGGGGTCCTCGCCGAAGACGCCGTCGTGCGCGGGATAGAAGGTCCACCGCTCCACGTAGAGCCCGTCGCGGTAGCCCAGCCGCTGCTCGCGGGCGGTGGCGGCCAGGCGGCGGGAGAAGTCGGCGATCACCCGCGCGTTGGCGTAGCAGTCGGCCATCAGGAGCTCGTGCGCGGCCAGCTTGCCCTCGTCGCGGTAACCCAGGTCGCCGGCCATCTCGGGCTGGTAGTCGGCGTGGAGCACGTCGAGCTTCAGGCCGCGGCGAAGGTGCAGCCAGTTGCGGCAGAGCAGGTTGAACTCGAGCGCCTTGACCACCTGCTCGCGCTCCACCTGGGTGATCACCCCGGTGCGCTGCAGCTCCTGGAGCACGTCCCAGTCGGGCACGTGATAGACCACCTTGGCCACCCAGATGGCGGCGTGGAAATCCCGCAGTCCGCCGGGCCCGGACTTCAGGTTGGGCTCCACGGCGTAGAGCGACTCGCGCGGCGAATCCCACACCTCCTGCCGCTCCTTCAGGTTAAGCTCGAGGAACTCCACGGGATCGATGGAGCGCATCAGCGATTGCATGAAGTGGATGTGCAGCGAGCCGTCGCCGGCGATGCGGCGCGACTCGAGCAGCGCGGTGGCGGTCTGGTGGTCGATCAGCCCCAGGTCGCTCAGCGGCCGGTAGGAGTGGGCCGGCTGGGGGAGTACGCCGGGGGTCAGGATGTCGGCGAGGAGGAAAGTCAGCTCGCGGACCACCAGGTCGGTGAAGGGATGCGCCTCCTCCGAGGGGATCATGACCACGTCGATGTCGGACCACGGGGCCAGGCTGGCGCGCCCGTAGCCGCCCACGGCGGCGACGCAGAGCGTGGCCTCACCGCGCTCCAGGTCGCCCCGCTCCTCCACCGAGTCGGTGGCAAGGCGGTAGAGCTCGGCGAGGAGGACATCGAACACGGCGCTGTGGCGGGCGCACAGCTCGCTGCCGGTGGGGTGCTCGCGGAACTCCTGGAACAGGCTCTCGCGGGCGTGGACCACGAACTCCCGGCAGGCCGTCACGAAAGCCGCGCGGCTCGTGTCGGTCAGCGGCGCGTCGGGGAGTCTTTCGCGCAGCCGCTCGTGCAGCGATCCCCGGACATCCGGACTCAGGGCTCGTCTCCGGGCGGTGACGGCGCGAACTACGCCGTGGAGCCAGTATAGGCGCGGTGGGAAGGCCCGTCAACCGCTCACAGGGTCACCATCCGGCCCGTCTCCCGGCTCTCGTGGGCCGCCCAGATCACCTCCAGCGAGGGCAGCGACGCCGCCCCGTCGGTCAGCGGGGTCGAGCCGTCGCGCACGCACTCCAGGTAGTGCTGCAACTGCAACTGCATCGCCGACGGCTCGCCCTCCGGGGCCGCGTGCAGCACCGTCTGCTCGCCCTTCACCCAGGCCGCCAGGCCGGGCGGACAGACCTCCAGGTACCCGTCGCGGCACCACACGCGCATCCACGGGATGGCGTGGGTGTGCGGCATGGCCCAGCTCGAGGTGTGGTGCCCCAGCGCCCCGCTGGCGAACTCGAAGATCATCTGCGCGGTGCTCTCGCCCTCCATCCACTCACCGTTGAGGTTGTTGCCGAGCATCGCCACGCGGCGCACCGGGCCGCCGAGCCAGACCATCAGGTCGATGGTGTGGCAGCCGTGGCTGAACATCACGCCGCCACCCAGCTTGGCCTTCTCGGCAGCCCAAGGCAGGTGCTCGTAGCCCACGCGCGCCTCGACGGACGTGGCGATCTGGGTGATCGGCCCGTACGTCCCGGCGGCCAGCACGTCCTTGAGCTTCTGCATGGCGGGCATATAGCGCAAAACGTAGCCGCTCATCAGGCGCAGGTTGCGCTGGGCGGCGAGCCTGACCAGCTCGCGGCACTCGGCGCGGGTGTTGGCGAGCGGCTTCTCGACGAAGACGTGCTTGCCGGCCAGGAGCGCGTCGCGCGCGGCGGGGAAATGGAGGTGGTGCGGGGTGCAGATGTCGACGGCGTCGACCTGGTCGAGGATCCCCGCGTAGCTCGCGGCGGCCTGCCCGCCGAGCCGCTCGGCGAGCTTCTGCGCGCCCTCCAGCCGGGGATCGCAGCAGTAGACCACCTCCCCCAGGTCGGTGAGCTGCTCGTAGCCGGCGGCATGGGAGTTGGCGATGCCGCCACAGCCGATCATCGCGATGCGGACCTTGCCCACCACACGTCTCCCGTGGCGGGGCGGGTTCGGCGTGAGGAGGCGGGGACCTTCGCGGGGAATTGTCCAGAGGCGGGCGGGATGGGCGACGGCGGGCCACCTCACGGGCGCGCGGATCCCGCTTCGGCGAACGCCGCGTCCAGCACTGCCTGGCCGGCCGGGGTCAACCCGGTGCAAGTGCGCGGGTAGGTATCCCGGCGCACGATCATCCCCTTCTCATGAAGCTCGGTCATGGCCCGGTAGAAGCGGTTAGGCGGCAACTCGAGTTCCGGCATGGCTCGGCAGACGTCCAGGACCCCTACCGCCGCGCGGCCATCCCGCAGCAGAGCGGCGACGGTCTTCAGCACGCGGACCTGGAAGGGCGTCGGCTTCATGGGATGGACACCTGCCTCAGGTAGATTATAGCGCATTGCCGGCCGTCGGGGTTCACCGACCGCTCGATGCGCGTTGGTATCAACCGCACGCCCCTCGGCAGGAGCACTTCGTCCTGCGCCCAGAACAGGCTGAAGCCTCGGATGCTGCACCCGGAGTGCGGCGGTTCAAGGACCTCGAAGACGTTCCCGGCGAATGGCCGCCCGCCTGAGAACGCTTTGGGCCGGGGTACCCGGAACGCCCGCCCAACCTCGACCCCAGCCGGTCGCCCCGCGAGAGGCGACGGACGATCCTCGGCCGCGAAGGCGCGTGGGTCATAGCACGTCAATACGGGCCAGCCGTCTGAACCGACCGGGAGGGTCAGACCTCGCAGGATTGCGCCGTCGTAGGGCGGTGCGAGGGCCAGAAACTGCTCCGCCAGGCCGAGGACCCTCGGATCGATGTGGTAGCCCTGCGCCCAGCGCTTCAGCGCCCACAGCACTCTTTCCGGCAGGTCGTCCCGAAGGCCCAAACCGGCCAGGTAGCCGAGCGCCGACTCGCGCGCAGCTCGAATCGCCTCGGGCCGTGGAGCCCAGCCCTCGGGCGCATACCACTCTTCGTCGGCGAACAGGTCAGCCGGCTGCCAAAGTCCGTAGCCGGCATGGCCCATCGCTCCCGCTACCGCGTGAACCAGCACTTGCGGGGGAGGAATCGACCCAGCATAGTGCTCCTGGTAGGCCCAGCGCTCGACTTCGCGGTACTCCGGTGGAACCTGGTCTTCCGGCGGAATCCCGCGCTTCGCTTGCATCACCGCCGGCGCCTCCACGCACGGGTCTTCCCGGCGCGGCAGCCCGATCCTGCGGGGCCGCCGCGGCCCGCGCCTCCGCCTGCCGCCACCGCTCCAGCATCGCCGCGCTGTCCTGGGTCGCCGGAGTTGGTGCCGACGCGGCGGACTCCTGCGTCAGCGGGCCGGACAGGAACACCCTACACGACTTGGCTCCACCAGACATCTCCCGGGCGGGAAGTGGGGTTCGGCGGGGGAAGCCCGTGGTGCCCGGCGGCTCAGGGGTGGGCGGGGTGCGCGAGCAGTTCGTCGTGCCGGGCGCGGGCCAGGTCGGCGGCGGCTTGGGCCGTGTCCGGTCCGCAGTTATGGACGCGGGCCTCGATCTCGGCCAATGCCTCGCTAGCGTTGTCCGCGTTCATCTCGCTTATCAAGCGAGCCACTGCAGCCTTCGCGTTGGCGAACACCAATCCCGCTGCTTCTCGCGTGCGCTGGCGCAAGCGGTCGAATTCGGGACCGTACCACTCACTTATGACCTACGCCGTGTACGAACGCGACATCGCCTACTGCACAGAGAACCAAGTCCTCCTGGAGGCGCGCGCAGAACTCGTTCGCCGCTCGCGAGTCAATGCCCGCTGGGAGGATGATCCCCGAGTGGGCTCCCGGACCTCCTGCAGGACCGGCAAACCGTGCCTCAAACGTGTACTCTCTTCCTCCACGATTCGGGTGGCTTGTCACGATTGTAAGGAGTTGAGCGGTGCTTCCACCCGAGACTGGCTGCTCTCGGAACGATTCGGGGACATGTAATGTCACATGGCAACGGCCTGTCTCGCCAACTGCTACGGGACCCGCTTTCTTGGCAGGCTTTTCGGCGGAGATGATGCGCCCAAAGCGGAGGTCAGCCCAAGCGAGGTCCTGGGAGATGGACGAGACGGACCGAGTTGACTTGTTTGTTATGCAGAGCGGGACGTCCACGGAGCCACCTATCCACTTGCGAGGCACACACCCGACGATGCGCAAAGGGGTGCCGTCCTGGGATGTTGGCGGCGCCCAAAGAAGGCCGAGGAACCCAGCGTGAGCATCCGAGCCTGACGAGTCGATCTCGGCCCCGACAGCCACTGCCGGGCACAATGGTACGCTCTCACGCGCGGCCAGGAGAGCCGACTTCTGCCTTGTTTCTGCGTTTGGCTCCAAATAGTCGGCCTCCCCAAGCAAGGCCGCGGCATCGCCCCAGCGACACTGATCTTCCGCAATGGCCGCCTCGCTCAGTTTGCTCGAAGCGATCCTATGCACGGTTGCGAGCAGGTCTGTCGGAACACCTGCGATTCCAGGCAGGGCCGCAGCCACGTCCACTTCATTGCCGCCGCGAGCCAATTCGCGGAGGGACGCCCACATGTGCAGTTTCGCCGCTTGGTCCACGAGCAGATGGTCCTTTCCCGCGTACGGCCGGTAGAAGAGCCGCTGGAGCGGCCTGGGCAGCCAAGCAAGTTCAGGTCCAGATGCGTAGATGTCCCCAGCGGATCGAAGGCCCCAGTGCATGGGCCACGCTGCAGCGATGGCCATCACTGTCACCAGGACAAACCCGCGCCGGCCACGTTCCACGAGGAACCACAGGATCAGCGAAAGCACCGCCACCAATACGCCTGTGGCGAAGAATGCCACTGCGGCCAGACACGCCGGCTCCCTCACGGGAAGAACGTCAAGGCCCGACCAGATCCGCCCAACGCCACAGAAGGTCGTCAAGGCGACACTCACCACTGAGACAAGGAGAGACAGCAGCCGCGATGCCGGGCGCCGCCCAGGCGGCGCTTGCCCAGCCGCGACAGAGGAACCGTCGGACTCCAAGCCCCGCTCCACAGTGCATGGCGACTGGTCTTGTTCTTGCGCCGGCGGTTCCGAACCTGACCCGATCGGGGTACCGCACAACCGGCAGGCTTCTTGCGTCCCGTCGTTCTCGGCCCCGCAATGCACGCACAGGATCCGTTGGTCTTTCATGGTGGCCCGCTCCTCCGTCCCCACCAACCACTGGGCGTTCTTTTTGGCACTTTTCGGCGGGCCACCTTCCCTATTGCTGACGAATCTTCGGTAACAACTCCCGCGCGCGAACCGATTCAGACCGCGGCCGTGCTTCCACGTTGGGAGGCGCCGGGCGGACCGGTCGTCCGGCCTCGCTCACTGGGGCGCTCCCTTCGGGCCTGGCCGAGCCCGGGCGTCTGGTCGCCGTCCCCATCGCCACTGCCGGAAGTCTGAATTGAGGGCTCGCGGATCCAGTACTCCGATGATTGCTGGAATGGCGTAGGTTGCTGCGCTTCGCGCCGAATCCGCCCCGCCACGAGCCGCCCACCCCATGCTTCCCGTCGAAGTCACGCAGACCACCATCGCCTTCCCCGGCTGCCCCCTCGCCGCGCCCGACCGCGAGCCACCGCTGCACCCCGGGTGCACACCCCGCGGCCAGCCCGTCTACCCCAGCCCGAGATGAAGACCACGATGGCGCCCCACCGCCAACCATCTACCGCCTACGCCCGCCCGCCCAGCCGCTTCCGCCAGCTCTGCGGAGCGCGCCTCAGGTGCATCACCGCAACCACGAGGATCTCCTCGTCGCGAACCCGGTAAAGGACGCCGTACGGGAAGCGCCGCGTCCGGCAACGGCGGGTGCGCGGCGTGAGTGGATGCCACGCCTCGGGGTGCTCCACGATCCGTTCCAGCGTCTGGCGGACCTCGGCCGCGAACTCGAAACCAAGTCCCTCGCTCTGGCCGTTGTAGTAGTCCACGGCCTCGGCCAGCTCCACCTCGGCCACCGCCAGCAGACGAACGTTCAACCTCTTCCGCGCCTGTCGATCCGTTCGAACACCTCGGCGGCGGGTGCGGACTGCAACTCGCCACGCTCGAATGCGTCGATGCGGTCCTCGGCCTCGACGGCCCACGCCGCGTCAGTCTCGGCCCTCGCGGGGCAGTCGAAGCTGGCCAGGATCGCTTCGACCAGCGCGGCCCGATCGGTGGGGGGAAGCGCCAGTGCCGCCGCCAGTACCATCTCGCTCTCTGCGCTCATGCCGAGCTCCGGTGTCGCCCCAACCGCAGTGTAGCACGTTCGCCGCACCGGCGCGCCACCCGCGAAGTCGACGTAGGGCTCCTGCCTCAGCCGTCGAATCACTCGCCAGGAGCCGCCTCTCTATGCCGCCCGTCTCTGTCTCCGAAACCACCCTCCTCTTCCCCAGCTACCCCCTCGGCCGGCCCGACCGCGAGCCGCCGCTGCAACCCGAGTTTGCCCCGCGCGGGCAGCCCATCTACCCCTACCCCACCATCGAGAGCTACGCCCGCACCCCCGAGACCCGCAGCCTCCGCGCCGTGATCCTCGAGAACGAGTTCCTGCGCCTGACCTTCCTCCCCGAGATCAACGCCCGGCTGTGGTCCATCTGGGACAAGCTCGCCGACTGCGAGGCGCTCTACGCCAATCCCGAGCTGAAGCCCGGACTCGTGGGGCTGCGCGGCTGCTGGTACGCCACCGGGATCGAGGTCAACTTCCCCTGCTCCCACACCGTCACCACCACCGACGAGATCCCGCACGAGGTCTTTGTCGACGACGCCGGCGCCGCGCACTTCGTCGCCTGGGACGTGGAGGCCGTGTCGGGCATGAGCTGGCAGTGCATTACCACCCTCGCCCCCGGCTCCGCCGCGGTGGGGATGGAGACGCGCCTCGCCAATCCCACCGACCTGCCGCACCGCTGGTTCTTCTGGGTCAATGCCGCGTACCCCATCCACGAGGGCACCCGCTTCGTCCTGCCGCCGAGCACCACGCGGATCTTCAACGAGGGCGGCGGCGCGCACGGGCTGGCCGGGTTCCTCGGCTATCCCGACAACCACGGCGAGGACATCGGGCTGCTGAGCAACCTCAAGCAGCATTCGGCGTTCTTCGCCGTAGCGCCGGACGAGGGCTTCTTCGGGCTGCAGCACACCGCGAGCGACACCGGCATCGCACACGTCGCCGACCCCAGCCTGGTCCACGGGCGCAAGCTCTGGAGCTGGGGCTGCGCGCCGGACGGGCTGGTCTGGCGCGAGGTGCTGACCGACACCGGCGGGCAGTATTGCGAGGTGCAGAGCGGGCCGCTGCCGAGCCAGCTCGAGTACCGAATGCTCGCGCCGGGGCAGGTGATGGTGCAGCGCGACACGTGGCTCCCGCTGCGCGGGCTGGGCGGGCTGAGCCATGCGAGCGCCGACGCCGCGCTGAGCTGGGAGCTGGTCAGCGGCGCGGTGCGATTCAACGTGCTCACCGCCGCCGAGCAGCCTGGCGCGACCGTGCGACTGGATGGCCCGCAGGCGATGGAGTACGTGCTCGACCTGGGGCCGCGGGCGACGCCGGTGGAGCTGCGCCTGCTCTCGCCCGAGGAGCACCGGGTCACGCTGCTCGATGCCACTGGCCTGCCGCTGGTGGAGTCGGTGCCGCTCAGCCCGGCGCCCTCGCGCGAGCCGCACCGGATCCGCGCGGCACGGCCCGCCACGGCGTTTCAGCGGGCGCGCTGGCACGAGTGGTGCGGCGCGCGGCGGGCGGCGGAGAAGCT